>DATGXU010000245.1:0-5496 GCA_035298685.1 Magnetospirillum sp.
CTCGCTGTTGGAATTCATCATCGCCGCCGCCCCGGTCGAGAACGACCCCTGGCGGCTGAACCTGGCGCGCGAGCTGCACACCTTGCGCACCAGCCCGCCCGCCTATGTGATGCACGAGTATTTCGAAAGCTCGAACCACCAGTTCTATTTCCGCGACGTAGTGGAAAAGCTCTCCGCCGTCGGGCTGCAATACCTGGGCGACGCCCACCCCAAGCGCATGGTGGCCGGACAGGTGCCGGCCAAGGTGGCGGAACGGCTGGCCCGCATCGCCGACCCCATCGAGCGCGAGCAGCATGTGGATCTGCTGGTGAACCAGCGTTTCCGTGCCAGCCTGATCTGCCGGGCCGGCGTCACGCCGGTGCGCGAGCCGGACCGTGCCCGCATCCTGGATTTCGCCCTGACGTCGTACCTGCAACCGCGCGATCCCCAGGCCATCGATTTGCGCCAGGACCAGAACGTGGCGTTTGCCGGGCCGGGCGATACCACCGTGCGCATGACCAAGCGCGCCGCCACCGCCTTGTGCGTGGTTCTGGCCGAGCGCCGAGGCCGCCCCATTCCGGCATTGCGGCTGATCACCGAAGCCGCCAACCGCGCCGGCCTGCGCGACAAGGACGAGGTGAAAAAGGCGCTGGTGGACTTGGGCCTTCTGCTGGTGCGGGCCGAATGCTTTGGCATCCATGCCGAGGAAACGCCCGACACGCCGTCGGTCAGCGCCAAGCCGCTGGCCTTTGCGCCGGCGCGGCTGTTGGCGGCGGAGCAGGCTTTCCTGCCCAGTGCCCGGCTGGGCAACGAATATCTGGACGACGACACCCGCAAGGTCCTGGCCACCTGCGACGGCCGTACCGACCATTCCGGACTGGCGAACGTGCTGGGCGACAACGGCACGCGCCTGCCGGCCATTCTGGCCGATCTGGCTGCCAAGGGCTTTCTGATCGGCTGACCGATCGTTGGACGAGGAGAACAAAGATGAGCGTTGAACAGCGGCTGAAGGACCTGGGCATCGAGCTGCCGGTGCCTGCGGCGGCGGTAGCCAACTACGTGCCCTATGTGGTGACCGGCAATCTGGTCTTCGTGTCCGGCCAATTGCCGCTGGAAAACGGCAAGCCGGCGGTGCTGGGCAAGCTGGGCGCCGACGTCACCGTCGAGGACGGGGCCCGTGGCGCCCGCCTGTGCGCGCTTGGCCTGCTGGCCCAGCTCAAGGCCGCGACCGGCGATCTGGACCGGGTGAAGCGGGTGGTTCGCCTGACCGCCTTCGTCGCCAGCACGCCCGACTTCACCGATCAGCCCAAGGTGGTCAACGGCGCCTCCGACCTGATGGTGGAGGTTCTGGGCGATGCCGGCCGCCATGCCCGTGTGGCCGTGGGCGCGCCGGCGCTGCCGCTGAATGTGGCGGTGGAAATCGACGGCATCTTCGAAATCGCCTGATCACGGGTCCAAACGAAATCACCCCGGCCATGCCTGCGCGGGCCGGGGTGATCTGTTTTGCGTTGCCGAAACTCAGGCGGCCGTGACCTCGCCCTGGGCGATCAATTGGTTTCCGATGCCGATCACCCGGTCCTTGCCGGTCTGCTTGGCCATGTACATGCGCTGGTCGGCCTTTTCCACCAGCTCGTTCCACAGCTCGCAGCCATCGACCACCCGCTCGGCGATGCCGATCGACGCGGTCAGCATGTGGCCGTCGGGCCGCAGGCCCAGCCCCGCCTCGCGCAGACGGAACACCGCGCTGCGGGCCCCTTCGGCATCGGTGTTGGGCATCAGCGCCAGAAACTCCTCGCCACCCCAGCGGATCAGGATGTCGCCACGGCGAAGCACCCGGCGCAACGCCGCCGATGCGGACCGCAGGGCATTGTCGCCTTCTTCGTGGCCGTAATGGTCGTTGATGGACTTGAAATTATCCAGATCGACGAAGGCCAGGGCCAGCGGCGTGTTGGCCCGCTGTGCGCCCAGGAATTGCTGGATCACCATTTCCTCGCCCACACGGCGATTATAGGCGCGGGTCAGGCCGTCATGGGACGATTGGTCCACCAGCTGGCTCATGAAGTGCAGTTGGCTCATGCCCGACAGCGTGGCCACGGTCGCCAACAGCAGCAGCAGCCACTGGGCGCCCAGATGCGAGGCGAAGGGCAGCAACTGATAGCCAAGCACGCCGGTCAGCAGATAGGCCAGCAGCAAGGGCGTGGACAGGGCCACGCCTTCGAAGAAGGTGATGGGGAACACCGACAGCCCGGCCACCATCACGAACGGCAGGAAGGCATAACCGGCGGCGATCACCTGCTGTGCCGGATCGGTGATGGCGAATTGCGCCAGCAACGGATGGCTGATCAGGAAGAAGACCGTGGGAATCGCCAGCAGCCACACCAGCCCCCAGCGCGCCACGCTGACACTGTCGGCGCCGCGATAGGACAGGCACAGCAGCACGAAGGCGATCGAGGCCAGCACGCGCAGGGCCGCCAGATACATGCCCAGCGCCGCCTCGAAGATATAAAGATCGACGGGAATCCATAGCGGCGTCAGCACGGCGAAGGTGGCCGCCACCAGCCGCACGCGCGACAGGATCAGCAGCGACCTGCGCCGCTGGACGAAAGCCGATTGCCGGGTTGGCATCAACAGATCGAAAATCTCGGCCATCGTCATTCCCGAGAAGACGATACCAAGAATTCTCGTCAAGAAGTTCTTGAGGAACTCCACGTTGGCCGTTTCCTTTTCCCCCTCGCGCCAGCGTGCAGACGGTACCCCCCGACTGCATGGCATGCAAGCGCTTTGACGCCCTTTCCCCAGAGCGAGCACCATCATCATACAGTGTTTGCAACGAATGGTTAATGCCGCCTAAAACTTTGCGACGATTAACCGGGAGTGACCTATGCCCCATCCCCACCCCGACAGACAGGCCCTGGCCGAGCGTGTTGCCGCCGCCATGCAGGAAAAGGACGAAAGCCTTGGGTTCCTGGGCATCACCCTTGACGCCGTCGGCCCTGGGCATGCCCGCCTGTCCATGACGGTTACCCGCCCCATGCTGAACGCCCTGGGCCTGTGTCATGGCGGCTTCACATACAAATTGGCCGACGACGCCTTTGCCTATGCCTGCAATTCGCATAATCGCAACGCCGTCGGCCTGAACTGCACCATCAGCTATCTGGCGCCCGCGCGCGAGGGCGACCGCCTGACCGCCACCTGCGACGAGCGCCACCGCAAGGGCCGCAGCGGCACCTACGACGTGACGGTGACCAATCAGGATGGCGAGACGATCGCGCTTTTCCGCGGCCTGTGCCGGGTCGTCGAGGGCAGTGCCGTAGAATAATTCCAGAAATCAACTTGCATTGACTATTGCCTACCGACGCGCGACCGAAGTAGACACGGGCAAAAGAGGGAGGTTTGCCACGTGACCGTCATCAACACCCGCCGCGTGCCGCCGCCGCGCGACATCCTTGATCCCATCGAGACCGCCAGCCGCGACGAGATTTCGGCGCTGCAGCTGCAACGCCTGCAATGGTCGGTGCGCCATGCCTACGACAACGTCGAGCATTTCCGTAAGCGGTGCGTGGTCAAGGGTGTTCACCCGGACGATCTGAAGGATCTGAAGGACCTTGGCAAATTCCCCTTCACCACCAAGGACGACCTGCGCCAGACCTATCCCTTCGGCATGTTCGCGGTGCCCATGGATCAGGTGGTGCGCGTGCACGCCAGCTCGGGCACGACCGGCAAGCCGACCGTGGTCGGCTATACCCAGAACGACATCGACATGTGGGCCTCGGTGATGGCGCGCTCGATCCGCGCCGCCGGCGGCCGGCGCGGCGACAAGTGCCACGTGGCCTATGGCTACGGCCTGTTCACCGGCGGCCTGGGCGCCCATTACGGCGCCGAGAGGCTGGGCTGCACCGTCATTCCCATGTCGGGCGGCCAGACGGAAAAGCAGATCCAGCTGATCCAGGACTTCAAGCCCGAGATCATCATGGTCACCCCCAGCTACATGCTGGTGATCGCCGACGAAATGGAACGGCTGGGCATCGACGCGCGGGCCTGCTCGCTGAAAATCGGCATCTTCGGCGCCGAGCCGTGGACGCAGGGCATGCGCAGCGAAATCGAGAACCGCATGGGCATCGACGCGGTGGACATCTATGGCCTGTCGGAAGTGATCGGCCCCGGCGTCGCCAACGAATGCATCGAAAGCAAGGACGGCCTGCACATCTGGGAAGACCACTTCTATCCCGAGATCATCGATCCGGAGACCGGTGAAGTGCTGCCCGACGGCGAACTGGGCGAGCTGGTGTTCACCAGCCTGACCAAGGAAGCCATGCCGGTCATCCGCTATCGCACCCGCGACCTGACCCGCCTGATGCCGGGCACCGCGCGCAGCTTCCGCCGCATGGGCAAGATCACCGGCCGGTCCGACGACATGCTGATCATCCGCGGCGTCAACGTGTTCCCCACCCAGATCGAGGAACTGATCCTGCGCGATTCGCGTCTGGCCCCGCACTACCAGCTCGAGGTTAGCCGCGAAGGCCATCTGGACAACCTGACGGTCAACGTGGAAATGCGCCCCGACGCCTGGGATCAGGCCCCGGCCGGCGCCGTCGCCAAGGATCTCAAGCACCACATCAAGTCGTATATCGGCATCTCGACGGCGGTGAACGTGCTGGCACCGGCCAGCATCGTGCGCTCGCTGGGCAAGGCCACGCGCGTGGTCGACAAGCGCCCCAAGCAATAGGGGCGCGTCGCGACCCGCCGCAAGCACCTCAAGGGAGGCGGGCACCGCCTCCCTTTTGCTTGTCCGGCCCCAGCATGTTGCTCAGGGGCTCGACCATGGCGGCGTTGCGCATGCCCATGCACCACGCCAGCACCATCTGGCGGGTGATCTTGTCGTCGGCCACCACTACCGAATTATCGGCTTCGTCATAGAAAAACTTGACGAATTCGCCGGTGGGCTGGCCACCCTTGCGGCGCTCGAACTGCCCGCAGACCATGGTCTTTTTCTGAAACTCGAACTTATCCAGGCTTTGGAACTTGGTGTCCGCTGGATAGGCCATTTTGGTCAGCACCGCTTTCTTGGCTTTTTCCTTATGCTCGTCCGGCCCGCAACCGGCCAGCACCAATCCGGCAAGAGCGACAACCCCAAGGCGCCTGAACATCGCCATTCCCCCAACGAAACCCCGAACGCCATAAACTATTGGATGCAGACCTCTTGCGCAACGCGCTTGGTTGAAAATTCAACGATGCCGGGCGAATAGCGGCCATGCGTAACCCTCGTGCGCGCGCCTTCCGCCGGTTACGCTTCGTTACCTTTCCCCGGTTGACTCCGAGCCCTTGAAGAGGCGATGTGTGAAGTCATGCAGACCTCTCGCCTTGTCATCGCCGCCGCTGTCGTCGCCGCCCTGGGCGGCGGTGCCTATTGGGCCACCCACAAGAATGCGACCGCCCCCGGTCCTGCCCCATCGGCCGAGGCCCGGCCCCAACCGGTGGTCACCCGTGCGGTCGAGGCGCGGCCCATGCCGATCCGCG
>DATGXU010000246.1:0-4081 GCA_035298685.1 Magnetospirillum sp.
CAATCTGGTCGGCCGCGCCGAGGTGCTGTTCTTCTCGGCTGACGGCTCGGCGGCGCTGTGGGAGGTTTGGCGTTGGCCGTGGGCGATCCGCTTCTCGCGGCTGTTCACGGGGGTCAACTGATCCATGGCCGCCCGGCTGCACGAACTGGCCCAGCGGCTGGGGCATCGCTTCGTTGACCCCAACCTGCTGGTTCAGGCGCTGACCCATCCATCGGTGGTGCAGAGCCGCGCCCCGCGCAGGGCCACACCGTACGAACGCCTGGAATTCCTGGGCGACCGGGTGCTGGGGCTGGTGGTCGCCGACATGCTGTTCCACCGCTTCCCGACCGAACCCGAGGGGGCGCTGGCGCGTCGCCACGCCGCCCTGGTCCGCCGCGAGGCGCTGGCGCGGGTGGCGCAAACCCTTGACCTGCCGACCCATCTGGTGCTGTCGCGGGGCGAGGAGGAAGCGGGTGGCCGTGCCAATCCCGGCCTGTTGGCCGACGCCTGCGAAGCGGTGATCGGCGCGCTGTTCGCCGATGCGGGCTTCGACAAGGCGCAAGCCTTCGTGCGCACCATGTGGACGCCGTTGATGGACGAGGCCGCCGCCCCTCCCAAGGACGCCAAGACCGCGTTGCAGGAATGGGCGCAGGGCCGGGGCAAGAAATTGCCGGTTTACACCACCGTCGGCATGGAAGGCCCGCCGCACGACCCCACCTTCATGGTGTCGGTCGAGGTCGAGGGAGTCGAGACGGTAACAGCGCAAGGCGCATCCAAGCGTGCCGCCGAACAGGCCGCCGCCACCGCGATGCTGGAGAATGTGACGAAATGACCGAGGTTCCCGAAAACGAGAGGCGATGCGGCTACGTGGCCATCGTCGGCGCCCCCAACGCCGGCAAATCCACGCTGGTCAACGCGCTGGTGGGAACCAAGGTCTCCATCGTCTCGCCCAAGGTGCAGACCACCCGCTTCCGCGTGCTGGGCATTCTGATGGCCGAGCCGGCCCAGATCATCCTGGTCGACACCCCCGGCATCTTCCAGCCGCGCCGCCGTCTGGATCGCGCCATGGTGGCGGCGGCCTGGAACGGTGCCGCCGATGCCGATCTGGTCTGTCTGCTGATCGATGCCCATCGGGGGATCGACGACGACACCCGCGCTATTATCGACAAGCTGCGCGGCTCCAAGCGCCAGGCGGTGCTGATCCTCAACAAGGTCGACGCGGTGAAGAAGGAAAAGCTGCTGGAGCTTGCCGCCGACCTGCACGCCGAGGGGCTGTTCACCGACGTCTTCATGATTTCCGCGCTCAAGGGCGACGGTCTGCAGCCGCTGGTCAAGCTGTTCACCGACCGCGTGCCGCAGGGGCCGTGGATGTTTCCCGAGGACGAGGTGTCGGACCTGCCGCAGCGCATGCTGGCGGCCGAGATCACCCGGGAAAAGGCGTTCCTGAAGCTGCACGAGGAAATTCCCTATGCGCTGACGGTGGAGACCGAGCAGTGGGAAGAACGCCCCGACGGCTCGGCCCGCATCGACCAGGTGATCTTCATCCAACGCGAAAGCCAAAAGGCCATCGTGGTCGGCAAGGGCGGCCATCAGATCAAGGCCATCGGCGCCGCCGCCCGCGAGGAGCTGGAAGCCTTGCTGGAACGCCGGGTCCATCTGTTCCTGCACGTCAAGGTCAAGGAAGACTGGCAGGACCGGCGCGCCCATTACAGCGAGATGGGGCTGGATTTCGACGTCTGACCGCCGGGGGAGGCTTCATGGACGCCCGCGCCATCGGACTTGTGCTGCTCTGGCTTGGCACCATCCTTCTGGTCGCGGTCCTGCAGCATCGGCTGCGCAAGGGCGCACTGGGCCAGGAAGCCTTCGAAAATCCCCCGCCCATCGAACGGTGGTCGGTCGCCCTGGCGGCCGGCGGCATGGTGTTGGTGGCGACGGGCGCCGGTTTGAGCGTCTGGGGACCGCACTGATGGAATGGGCCGACGAAGGCGTCGTGCTGGCGGTGCGCCGTCTGGGCGAAAGCGGCGCCGTCGCCAGCCTGTTGACCCGCGAGCATGGCCGCCACCCCGGTCTGGTGCATGGGGCGGCGGGCAAGGAAAAGCGGGGTGTCCTGCAACCGGGCAACCGGGTGTGGGCATGGTGGCGCGGCCGCCTGGCCGAGCAATTGGGCACCTATCGGATCGAGCCCTTGCGTGCCCATGCCGCCGAGGTTTTCGACGATCCGGCGCGCCTGACCGCCCTGGCCGCCGCCTGCGCCCTGGCCGAGGTGGCCTTGCCGGAACGACACTCCCACATGGCCGCCCATGCCGCGCTGGTGGCGTTTTTGGACGCGTTGTCCAGCGAGGCGTGGCCCAGCGTCTATGTGCATTGGGAACTGGCGCTGCTGCGCGATCTGGGCTATGGCCTGGACTTGGCACAATGCGCCGCCACCGGTGCCAATGACGGCTTGGCCTTCGTCAGCCCCAAGACCGGTCGGGCGGTGTCGTATTCGGCGGGCGAGCCCTATCGCGACAAGCTGTTGCGGCTGCCGCGTTTTCTGGCACAGGGGGGCGAGGGGGATCGGGTCGAGGTGTTCGAGGGACTGACCTTGGCGGGCTATTTCCTTGACCGCCACGTCCTCAATCCGCAACGGCTCGCCATGCCGGCGGCGCGTTCGCGATTGGTTGACCGTTTCCGTCCCTGAAAATAGATATAGTGCAGTCGGGCCAAGGCCCGGCCGATGACTGGGGAGTTCCATGACCGAACCTGCCACCGCGGGTGAAATCCGCGAGACCTCGCTGACCGAGGCTTTGGGTGAACGCTATCTGGCTTATGCCATGTCCACCATCGTGTCGCGTTCGCTGCCCGATGTGCGCGACGGCCTCAAGCCGGTTCACCGCCGCCTGCTGTTCGCCATGCGCCAGCTCAAGCTGGACCCCGAGGGCGGGTTCAAGAAGTGCGCGCGCGTGGTCGGCGACGTGATCGGTAAGTATCACCCCCATGGCGACGTGGCGGTTTACGACGCCATGGTGCGTCTGGCCCAGGACTTTGCCGTGCGCTACCCGCTGGTGGAGGGGCAGGGCAATTTCGGCAACATCGACGGCGACAACGCCGCCGCCATGCGATACACCGAGGCCAAGCTGACCGCCATCGCCGCCGCCCTGATGGAAGGGCTGGACGAAGACGCGGTGGACTTCCGCCCCACCTACGACGGCACCGAAAGCGAGCCGGTGGTGATGCCGGCGGCTTTCCCCAATCTGCTGGCCAACGGCGCCACCGGCATCGCCGTCGGCATGGCCACCAGCATTCCGCCCCATAATGTGGGCGAAATCTGCGAGGCCCTGGGGCACCTGATCGCCGAGCCGGAATGTTCGGTGGATGCTCTGATCGCCCTGATGCCCGGCCCCGATTTCCCCACCGGCGGCGTGCTGGTGGAAACCCGCGAGGCGGTGGCCGAAGCCTATCGCACCGGCCGAGGGGCCTTCCGCCTGCGTGCCAAGTGGGAAGTGGAAAAACTGTCGCACGGCCTGTACCAGATCGTCGTCAGCGAAATTCCCTATCAGGTGCAGAAGTCCAAGGTGATCGAGAAGATCGCCGAATTGCTGACCGACAAGAAGCTGCCGCTGCTGGCCGACATCCGCGACGAATCGGCGGAAGACGTGCGCATCGTGCTGGAACCGCGCAACCGCACGGTCGAAGCCGAGCTGCTGATGGAACAATTGTTCCGCCAGACCGACCTGGAAGTCCGCATCGGCCTTAATATGAACGTGCTGGACAAGGATGCCGTCCCGCGCGTCATGAACCTCAAGGAGGTGCTGCGGTCCTTCCTGGACCACCGCATGGAGGTGCTGGAACGCCGCACCCGCCATCGGCTGGAAAAGATCGCCAAGCGGCTGGAGGTGCTGGAAGGCTTCCTCAAGGTCTATGCCGATCTGGACAAGGTCATCCACATCATCCGCACCGCCGACGAGCCCAAGGCGGAATTGATCCGCACCTTTGTGCTGAGCGAGGTGCAGGCGGAAGCCATCCTCAACATGCGGCTGCGCAGCCTGAACAAGCTGCAGGAACTGGAAATCCGCACCGAGCACAGTGCGCTTTCCGCCGAAAAGGCCGACCTTGAGGCGCT
>DATGXU010000247.1:0-2225 GCA_035298685.1 Magnetospirillum sp.
CCGACAGCCGGCAGGCGCCGATGCCCAGGTCCAGCGGCGCATAGATCTCGGGATAATCGAATTCCATCAGCACGTCGTTGCCGGCGATGCCCAGATGGGCGGCGCCGAAGGCGACGAAGGTGGCGACGTCGAACGAGCGCACGCGGATGATGTCGATATGCGGATGGTTGGTGGCGAAGCGCAGCAGGCGGGTCTTGGGATTGTCGAACTCGGCCTCGGGCTCGATGCCGGCGGCACGCACCAGCGGCATGCACTCGTCCAGAATGCGCCCCTTGGGCAGGGCGATCACCAACTTGTCTTCCATCACCACGGTCTCAGAACTCCGCGAAAGGGGTGCCATCTTTACTCAAAATGGCCCTGCTACACCAGTCCCGCCAGCTTGGCGGCCAACCAACGGCCGATCTTCTCGGCGCCCTGGGGGGTGTTGTGCAGATAGTCGTAGAAATCGCCCGGGTCAAACGTCAGCTCTCGGGCGAGGTCAAGGCACAGCAGACGCTCCTCGACGCAGACGGCGCGGGTGGCGTCGTTGAAGGCCGACAGGCGGCGGTAGTGGTCGACGCCGTTCAGCTCGTCACCGCCGACCATGCCCAGCACCTTACCGTCCACCACCTTGTAATCCACCCGGCTTTGCGTCACGAACACCGGCACCGCGCCCATGGCGTGGGCTGCGCGGGCCAAAGCGCGCAGGCGGTCGCGATAGGCCGGCGTGGCGGTGTCGCGCCAATCGGGCTCGACCGGCTTGTCGGTCCATTGGGCGGCGGCGAAATCCACCCGCTCGTGGGTCAGGCGCGCCCGCCGCGCGGTGAACATGCCGGCGATCTTGGCACCCGCCTGCCACAGCGCGCTGTGCTGGCGCATCCATTTGACGCGCGAGGCGTGCTGCAGCTTGTCGACCGCCCCGCCATCGGCGTGCACGTCGTTGATGCCCACATAGAACAGGATGAAGCGCGGCTTGAGGCCCGGCACATGGGGAAACCAATCCTGCATGGCGCGCAGGTGGCCGATGGTGCTTTGCCCGTCGATGCCGGCATTGGCGATCACCACCGGGTGGCCGTGGGCGCGCAGCTCGCGCGCCATCACCGCCTGCCAGGTGGCGTCGTCGGGCAGGTAAAGCTGGTTGGTGGTGCTGCCGCCCACGGTCAGAACGGTGACCTGGGCGGGGTCCACCCCGGCGCCGCGAAAGCCCCAATGGTCGCGGCGATAGGTGAAGTCCTGCCCGCCGGGATACAGCGGCCCGGCCGAGATGGTGGTGGACATGTCGCGCACCAGGCCAAGCTGGTCCAGCGGCTCTTTGCTGAACCATGTGCCGAAAACCAATTCGGCAATCACGACCATGGCCAGCAACAGGCCCAGGTTGACGGCGGCGACGGAAAGAATTTTGCGCATCGGGCCTTATAGCCGCCACGGCCGAAGCGGTCAAATGAACGGCGACCGGGCGGGGTCTGCCCCGCCCGGTTCATCCATGCCTTGAGCGCGCGTTACCGCTGCATCATCCCCGGTCCCATGCCGGGATGGCCGCCCATGCCCATGGGGCAGTTCTCGGGACCGAAGCCCTGACGACCATGGCGCTCGTGATGGGACAGCGCACCGGCCGGACGAGCATGCAGCTTGTCCACCAGGGCGTGTTCCGACACGGTGCCGTCGGCCTTGAGCAGCTCGACGTCGTAGGTGTCGGCGTCCTTTTCCACCACCTTGCCGACCTTGAGGTCGCTGCGCATCTGCACCAGCCGGCCGGCGATCACGGTCTTGATCTGGTCGGCGGTCAACGGCGCCAGCGCCGGGCGCGTTTGCGTCTGGGCGGGGGCCTGCGGCGCCGGGGCGTTCTGTGCGGCGGCGTCAACGGCGCCGATGCCAAGACCGATCAGGGCAGCGGCGGCGATACGGGTGACGAGTTTCATGTTGTCCTCCTGGGGCGAATTCCGAACTCCATGTCGTCATTCAACCGCCGCCGTGTAACGCCATGATGGCGAAAATGGTAACCAAGGGTATCGCCGCTGTTACCCATCGTTACCAACTTCCGCGCCGGGGATGGGCACCCCGCGCTATACTGGTCCCATGGACACGCAAGCCCACATCCTGGTGGTCGACGACGACCGCGAAATCCGTGACCTGCTGGCCCGCTTCCTGGCCAAGCACGGCCTGCGCGTGAGCACCGCCAAGGACGGCGCCGAGATGGAACGCGCCCTGGCCGACGAGTCAGTCGATCTGGTGGTGCTGGACCTGAT
>DATGXU010000248.1:0-15090 GCA_035298685.1 Magnetospirillum sp.
CCGGCGATCCACGTGTTTCCGCGAAAAGGTCATTGGCAACAATGGATTGGGCGTCCGCACGTGGATGCCCGCGTCAAGCGCGGGCATGACGGCGTTCGGGACGGCAATGGGGGGCGCCTCCCCGCTAATCCGTGATGAACCCAATTTTCGGGAGGGGAGAACCGGGCCCATCGGGCGAGTGTTTGCGCGCCCCTAAGCTTCGCGCACGCTTTGCAGGAAGCGCAGCACCAGGCCCTTCAGGCGGCCGACATCCTGCGACAGCACCTTGGCCGACGACAGCACCTTGCCTGCGGCGTCGCCGGTATCCGACGCGGCGGCGCTGACGCCGCCGATATTGGCCGAGGCTTGCCGCGTTTCCGCCGCCGCCTGCTGGACGCTGCGGGCGATCGCCGCCGTGGCCGAGGATTGCTCGTCCACCGCCGCCGCGATGGTGGCGGCGATGCGGCTGATATCCTCGATCCGGCGGACGATTGCGGCGATGGCCTCGACCGCCTGGGCGGTGGCGGTCTGAACGGCGCCGACCTGGGTGCCGATTTCCTCGGTGGCCCTGGCGGTCTGGTTGGCCAGGCTTTTCACCTCGCCCGCCACCACGGCGAAGCCCTTGCCGGCTTCACCGGCTCGCGCCGCCTCGATGGTGGCGTTCAGCGCCAACAGATTGGTCTGGCCGGCGATGGCGGAAATCAGGCTCACCACCTCGCCGATGCGCGCCGAGCTTTCCGACAGACCCGCCACCGTCTTGGTGCTGCGCGCGGCCTCTTCCGACGCCGCCTGGGCAATCCGGGTGGAGTTTTCCACCTGCTGGCCGATCTGACGGATGGAATTGGCCAATTGTTCGGCGGCGGCAGCGGCGGTCTGGACGTTGGCCGAGGCCTGATTGTTGGCCGTGGCCGCCTCGCCCACCTGGTCGCGGGTGCGCTGCGCGTTGGCCGACAGGGCTTGCGCGGTGGTTTCCAGCTCGCCCGACGCCGTGTTGACCAGATCGACCACGCCGCCCACCGCCTGATCGAACTCGCGGGTCAGGGTCTCGATGGCGCGGGCATGGGCCTCGCGCGTCTGCCGTTCGGTTTCCTGGGCGGCGGCCAGCGTATCGCCGCGAATGGCGTTGTCCTTGAACACCTCGACCGCGCGGGCCATGGACCCGATTTCGTCGGCGCGGTCGCGCAGCGGTACCGCCACACCGCGATCGCCGTCGGCCAGACGGCTCATCACCTCGGTCAGGGCGCGAATGGGACGGCTGAGGTCGCGCCCCACCCTGGCCCCCAGCCCGATGACCGTGAGCGCGGCGACGACCATGGTGGACAGGCCGACGATCAGCATGCGCCGGGCGCTTTCCCGTGCCTCGCGCTCGACCTCGGCCTGATGGGCGTTGGCCGACATAGCCACCGCCGAGGCCGATGTCTCCAGTTGGGTATAGCGGAGCCCGACTTCCGACAGGCTCATATTGGCCAGCGACAGATCCACATCCATCAGATCCACCACCTGGCCGGCGGCCTTGCGATAAGCGACCAAAGCGGCACGAGTCTCGTCGAGCGCGGCCCCCCGCGCCGCTTCCGGCAGCGCGTCGAGACGGCGTTCGGCATCGGCAGTGATGGTGGCGAAACGTTTCTTGATTTCGGCGACCTTGGCCGCCTCGATCATGGCGCCCTGCCAACTGACCGCCTGATACAGGGCGGCATTGCTTTTCGCCAGGTCAAGCTGCAGCTCGGCGATTCCCCGGCCGATCTGATTGGCGGCCGCCACGTCCTGCGCCGCCCGGTCGCTGGTGGAGACGGTGACGGCCAGGACCACCCCCACCACCAGCGTGCTGAGGGCGCCGATGACGGGGGCGATCAGGGTCCGCGTGGAAACGGCTACACCGCGCAAGATATCCATGGCCGCCGCCCTTTACCGACCCGTTACCGCTTCTCGTAGGCGCCGACGCCAAAGGTATACGGGCCCGAACGCACCACATAGGCGTGCTTCTGCTCGATGGCCTTGGTCTGCGGATTCTGCCACTTGAAATCCACCCATGCCGTGGTCTTGACGGCGACGATTTCGCGGATCAGCGCCTTGCCGTCGGAATCGCGGATTTCCAGCAGGTTCTTGCCGATCAGGGCCTTGTTGGCGCCATGGGCCACGCAGGTTCCGGTGTCGTCGTAGACGAAGACGTAAAGATCGCGGTCCTTGAAACCGTCGGTGCCGTCATTGATGGCGGCGAAGCTCTTGTCCTGGCCGTTGGCGGCAAAAAACTTGGCCGCGTTCTCGGCCATGGCCTTGGCCTCGTCACGGCTGCCGTATTCCACGGCGCTCGCGGCGGTGGCGGCCAGACCGGTAAAGAATACCGCCAGCATGACAGAACGCATCAGAGCGATAAAAGCGCGCATGGTCCACCCCTTGAAATAAGCATCCTCATCCAGGAGTGATAGCCTAGAGGACAAGCACCGCCCCGCACAACCCCTCGCCCGCAGCGGTGAGTTGCCGACGACCTCTCGGGGAAAAACTTGGTGGCTCAGGCGAGAGGCTTCACCCGGTAGGTGGCCTCACCATAGCTCGCCAGCTTGGCGCACGGCTGTGGCAAATAGCCCAGCGCGCCCCAGAAGCCGTCCGAGCCGTTGACGGCGGTCAGCGCCATGCGGCCGAAGCCATGGACGCGGGCGACATTTTCCAGCAGGCGCGCCACGGCAACGCCCAGATGGCGGCCGCGTGCCGCCGGCAACAGGGCGACGTCGTGGATGTAAAGGCAGTCGCAACCGGCCGGCAGCGCGCCCAGCACGGTATCCAGCGGCGGCGGCTGGCCGACGATGCCGGGATGGCTGATGCAATAGCCAAGCACCCGGCCGTCTTCTTCCGCCATCAGGCAGCCCGGAGCGAACAGCGCCAGCCGGTCGGCGAACACCGCCGGGTCCTCGGGATAGTTGACGTGAACCACGTCGGCGACGGCGGTGACCGTCGCCAGATCGGCCGCCTGCATGGGGCGCCAGCCGGCCATGGTCACACCCCGGCCAAGCGGTTGGTCACCGCCTGCAACAGCGCCGCCAGCAGAATGTCCAGCAGCACGATGCCGGCGGCGGTGCCCGGGTTCACCGCCAGCGCCACAAAGGCCACATAGGCGCGGTAGACCAGCATGACCACGGTGACGAATTGGGCCAGCAGATGGGTGCCATGGCCGGGCGCCACCACCGCCATGATCACCACCGGCAGCAACACCCACATCTGCACCACCGCCGACCAGTTATAGGCGACGATGTAGCGCCGGTAGTTGGGCCAGCGATCCAAGGAATCGGCGACGGTGATCATCACCACCGGAAAGGCGGTCCAGTCGATCACATAGCCGATCATCTTGATGGCGATTTCGTGGAAGCTGGTCTCGGTGGTCAAGCCGCCGGACAGCAGATCGAGAATCAGGAACGACGGCGCCACCAACGCCGCCGCCCAGAACGATTTCCAGAAGCCGGGCAGGCTGGTGTCGAAACAGGCCAGACCGCCGGGATCGCGCCGCATCAGACGGAAAGCGCCGGTCAAACCGGCGACGATCTCGGCGCCGGTGATCATGGGTGGCCTACCAGCGTCTCCAGCACGCGGACATAGATGTCGGTCAGGTCGTGCATGTCGGACACCAGCACGTGCTCGTCCACCTTGTGCATGGTCTGGGCCACCAGCCCGAATTCCAGCACCGGGCAGAAATTCTTGATGAAACGGGCATCCGAGGTGCCGCCGGTGGTGGACAGCTCGGGCCGGCGGCCGGTCACCGCCTGGGCGGCATCGGCCACCGCATCACTCAGCACGCCCGGCTGGGTCAGGAAGCTTTCGCCCGACACCTCGACGGTGCACTCGTACTCGCCGCCCACCGAGTCCAGGGTGTCGCGAATCCACTTTTCCACCGACGCGCCGCTGTGCAGGTCGTTGAAGCGGATGTTGAAGCCGGCCCGCGCCTCACCCGGAATGACGTTGGTGGCCGGATTGCCCACGTCCACCGTGGTCAGCGCCAGCGTGCTGGCCTGGAAATGCTCGCTGCCGTCGTCCAGCGGACGGTCGGTCAAGCGGCGCAGCATTTCCAGCAGGCGCGGAATGGGATTGTCGGCCATGTGGGGATAGGCGGCATGCCCCTGGGTGCCGAACACCTTGATCCTGCAATTGAGCGAACCGCGCCGGCCGATCTTCATCATCTCGCCCAGATGGCGCGGATTGGTGGGTTCGCCCACCAGACAGAGGTCCAGGGTCTCGCCCCCTGCCTGCAGCCAGTCCAGCACCTTGACGGTGCCGTCCACCGCCGGGCCTTCCTCGTCGCCGGTGATCAGCAGGCTGATCGAGCCCTTGGGCGGGCCGGCGCGCAGGAAGCGGGCGACAGCGGCCACGAAACAGGCGATGGCGCCCTTCATGTCGGCGGCGCCGCGCCCGAACAGGCGGCCGTCGACGACCTGGCCGCCGAAGGGATCGACCGTCCAGGTGCCGCCCACCGGCACCACGTCGGTATGGCCGGCGAAGCAGAAATTGGGGCCCTCATTGCCCAGGCGGGCATAGAGGTTGCGGATCAGGGGCCCGCCCGTGGCCGAATCCACCGGGTGGCAGGTGAAGCCCAGCCCTTCCAGGGCACGGGTCAGCACCGCCATCGCCCCGGCGTCCTCGGGAGTGACGCTGGGGCAGCGGAGCAGGTCCTGGGCGAGCCCGATCTCGTCCATCAGTCGCGCAGCAGCTCGTTGATGGAGGTCTTCGAGCGGGTCTTTTCGTCCACACGCTTGACGATGACCGCGCAATAGAGGTTCGGACCCGGAGTGCCGTCGGGCAGCGGCTTGCCCGGCATGGTGCCCGACACCACCACCGAATAAGGCGGCACGCGGCCGATGAACACTTCGCCGGTGGTGCGATCGACGATCTTGGTCGAGGCGCCCAGGTACACGCCCATGGACAGCACCGAGCCCTCGCCGACGATGACGCCCTCGGCCACTTCGGCGCGGGCGCCGATGAAGCAATTGTCCTCGATGATCACCGGGCCGGCCTGCAGCGGCTCGAGCACGCCGCCGATGCCGGCGCCGCCCGAGATGTGCACGTTGCTGCCGATCTGGGCGCACGAACCCACAGTGGCCCAGGTGTCGACCATGGTGCCGCGATCCACGTAGGCGCCGACGTTGACGAAGCTGGGCATCAGCACCACGCCGGGGCCGATGAACGCCGAGCGGCGGACGATGGCGCCGGGCACGGCGCGGAAGCCGTGGGCGCGGAACTTGCCGTCATCCCAGTCCTGGAACTTGGACGGCACCTTGTCGAACCAATGCGAGCCGCCGGGACCGCCGGGGATGGGGGCCATGTCGTTCATGCGGAAATTCAGCAGAACGGCCTTTTTCAGCCACTGATTGACGACCCATTCGCCGTCCAGCTTTTCCGCCACGCGCATATGGCCGGTATCCAGCATGCCCAGGGCCATCTCGACCGCGTCGCGGATCTTGCCGCCGGTCTCGAAATTGATGGTGTCGCGCGCCTCCCAGGCGTCCTCGACGGCTTTCTGCAGATCGGCGAAGCTCATGGCGTGTCCCTTAAGGGTGATTGGGTATCGTTGGCGAACATAGCGCGTTGGCCCCGCGTGTCAACGCGCGCGGGAAGACTTGTGTCAACGCGCGCGGGGGATTTGCTCCAGCCACGCCACCAGGTCGTCGGTGATGTGATGGACGTGCGACAGATCGTCGTCGTCATGGCTGACCACCTTGTGGTCGGGATGATTGTCCTGCCGCACCCAGACGGTGGTCATGCCGATGTCGCAGGCGGGTTTCAGGTTGCGGTGGATGTCCTCGACCATGGCGGCGCCGGCGGCGCCGATGCCGAAGCGGTCCAGCATGGCGCGATAGCATTCGGGCTGCGGCTTGGGGATGAAGGCGGCGGCCTTGATGTCGAAAATGCCGTCGAACCGGCTGGCGATGCCCAGCCGCTCCATCACCCGGATGGCATGCAGCTCGGAGCCGTTGGTGAAGATCAGGCGGCGGCCGGGCAGCGCCGCCAGGGCGGCATCCAGGCGCGGCGCCGCGTCCAGCACGGTGTGGTCGATGTCGTGAACGTATTCCAGGAAGTCCTCGGGCTCGAGCCCGTGCATCAGCATCAGCCCGCGCAGCGTGGTGCCGAATTCGCGGTAATAGCGTTTCTGCAGGACATAGGCCTCGTCCAGCCCCAGCTTCAGGCGCTGGGCGATGAACTGGCGCATGCGCACGTCGATCTGCGGAAACAGGCTCGAGGATGCCGGATAGAGCGTGTTGTCCAGGTCGAACACCCACGACCGGACATGAGCCAGTCCCAGGCGGCGGGGGTCGGTCGAAGGGCTGTCGTTCATGGCTTCACTGGTAGCCCCCGGCGGGCCGGAACGCAAGCGTAAGCGCGGGGTGTGCGCATCGCCGTTTCGTCTCTCGTGAAGCCGGACGGTCTATGTTAAGCATGAACGCCCGGACAAGGGACAACGGTACATGAGCACATCGCGCGAGGGTAAGCCCGGGCACAACGCCCACGCCGCCAGGCCGGAATTCAGCCTTGGCGCCGCCGGCCTGTCCGCCTATCCGGGTGCGGCGGTGCTGCTGACCCGCGACGGCTTGGTGGTGGCCGCCAACGGCCGCGCCGACGCCCTGACCCGTGCCATCGCCGACGGCCTGCTGGCCCAGTTCGACACCCTGATGAACGGCAGCGGCCGCCTGGTGGTGGAAACCCTGCCCACCGCCGCCGGGGGCACCCTGATCCTGGAACTGGCGGCGCTGCCCACCGAGGACGGCCGGGTGCTGGTGCTGGGGCGCGACGTCACGCTGGAACGCAACCTGCGCTCGGCTTTGGTGGAATCGCGCCAGCGTTACAAGGATCTGGTGGAGATCAGCTCGGACTTCGCCTGGGAAGTGGGCGGCGACGGCCGCTTCGTCTTCGTCAGCCCCAAGGGCGCGCTGGGCTTTTCGCCGGACGAGCTGGTGGGCCGCGACCCCGGCGAATTCGTCGTCATGGTCGAGCTGGACGATCTGGGCTCGCCGTTCACCGCCTCGCTGCCGGTCGAGGACGCCGAGGTGTGGATGAAGTTGGCCGATGGCGGCGAGGCCTGCGTGCTGCTGTCGTCCACCCCCATCCTGGGTGAAAGCGGTGAATGGCGCGGCGCCCGTGGCGTCTGCCGCGACGTCACCCAGGAACGGCTGCGCGACGCCGCGCTGTCGCGCGCCAACAACCGCGAGCGGCTGCTGTCGTATATCGTGCGCACCATCCGCGACGAGGTGGACCCGGCCGACATGCTGCGCGCTGCCGCCGAGGCCACCGCCCGCGCGCTGGGGGCCACCGGCTGCCAGATCTTCCGCATCAGCCCCGACGCCTCGGACTTCGCCCTGGCCGCCCAGTTCGGCGACGGCGGCGACGAAAAAACCGTGCTGGACAGCTTCGTCGCCACCGACCATTTCGACCAGAACCTGGACGGCTGGCACATCCTGGCCACCGTCAGCCGCTATCGCCAGTCCATCAACGGCGCCGTGCTGCTGTGGCGCAACGCCGACCGCACCGCCTGGAGCGACGACGACCGGCTGTTGATCGACGACGTCGCCAATCAGGTGGGCCTGGCCAACGAGCAGATCGCCAACCACGAGCGCATCCTGCGGCTGTCGCGAACCGACTCGCTGACCGGGCTGTTCAACCGCCGCGCCTTCTTCGAGGAAATCGCCCGCCGCTTCAACCGCCTGAGCCGCGAACACAAGCCGGCGGCGCTGATCTATGTGGACCTGGACAATTTCAAGGCGGTCAACGATGTCCACGGCCACCATGTGGGCGACCGGGCGCTGCTGGCGGTGCGCGACCTGCTGTTGCAGCACACGCGGCCCACCGACATCGTCGCCCGCCTGGGCGGCGACGAATTCGCCATCTGGCTGGAGGGCGCCGAACAGAACATCGCCGTGCAGCGATGCCAGGCCCTGCTGACCGCCACCGACGCGCTGGCGGCGTTCTCGGGCAGTGCGGAACGCCCGCTGCACATGTCGCTGGGCGTGGCGGTGCATGCCGGCGCCAGCCTGGAAACCCTGGACGAGTTGATCGCGCGCGCCGACAAGGCCATGTACGAAGTCAAGCGCGACGGCAAGGGCGACTGGCGACTGGCGCCGCCGCCGGAACCGAAGGGCTGACGTCATGGTGATCGGCATGCTGAAGCGGCTGTTGGGCGGACGCCGCAAGATCGATTACGAGGATGCCCGCGAGCTGGCCGCCGCCCCCGACCCGCAGGTCCGCGCCGCCCTGGCCGAACGCGCCGACGTGCAGCCGGAAATCCTGTACTACCTGGCCGAGGACACCAGCCCCGAGGTGCGCCGCCGCGTCGCCCGCAACCACATGGCGCCGCCCCAGGCCAACCTGCTGCTGGCCGGCGACGGCGACGAAGGCGTGCGCAGCGACCTGGCCGCCAAGATCGCGCGGCTGGCCCCCGGCCTGACCGCCGGCGAGCAGGACCGGCTGCGGCGGCTGACCTATGAGACGCTGGAAACCCTGGCGCGCGACCAGATCGTCAAGGTGCGCGAAATCCTGGCCGACGCCCTCAAGGACGTGGTCGAGGCCCCGCCCGAGGTCATCCGCCGGCTGGCCCGCGACGCCGAGATCGCGGTGGCGGCGCCGGTGCTGCAATATTCGCCGGTGCTGGCCGACGAGGACCTGCTGGAAATCATCTCGTCGCGGCCCATTCCCGGGGCGCTTTCGGCCATTTCCAAGCGCACCGGGGTCAAGGCCCGCGTCGCCGACGCCATTGCCGCCACCGACGACGTGGACGCCATCGCCACCCTGTTGGGCAACCCCTCGGCGCAGATTCGCGAGGAAACCCTGGACCGGCTGGTGGACCGCGCCGCCGACGTCGAGGCCTGGCACCAGCCGCTGGTCGAGCGCCCGCACCTGTCGGGCAAGGCCGCCGGCAAGCTGGCCCGCTTCGTCGCCGCCTCGCTGCTGCAGGGGCTGGCCGCCCGTCAGGACCTCGAACCCGACGCGGCGGTGGCGGTGGCCGCCATCGTCCGCAAGCGCCTGGACGAGCTGGAGGCCACCGGTCCGGCCAAGGCCGAGGCCAAGAAGGCCGCCGACGAAACCGCCGCCATGATGCGCGCCCAGCAACTGAAGCTTCACGGCAAGCTGGACGAAAGCACCCTTGATGCCGCGCTGGCGGGGGGCGACCATGCCTTCGTCATGGCGGGGCTGGCGGTGTTGGCCGATCTGCCGTTCGCCACCGTGCGCAAGACCGTGCACACCCAAAGCGCCAAAGGCATCGTGGCGGTGACGTGGAAGGCGCGCCTGTCGGTCGCCTTCTGCGACCAGCTGCAGATCAAGCTGCTGCGCCTGCCGCCCAGCCGCCAGATCCCGTCGCGCAACGGCGTCTTCCCGCTGACCGCCGACGACATGCAGTGGCAGTTGGAATTCCTGGGAAGCTAAGTCAACCGTCTTCCAGATGCAGCAGCCCGGTCACGCCGATCAGGCCGGCGACCAGGGCCGGACTCCACGCCGCCAGCGATTGCGGCAGGGTCGAGGACAGGCCGAAGGCGTAGATGATCTTGGAAAAGAAATAGATGGCGAAGCCGGCGGCGACGCCGCCGCCCACGCGCTTGAGCAGCCCGCCCGAGCGCAGGTTGGGCTTGAGCGAGAAGATGGCGGCCACCAGCACCATGGCGCAATAGAGCAGCGGCGAGGCCAGCAGCGACTGCAGGTACATGCGGTGCTTGGTGGCGGCGAAGCCGGCCTTTTCGAAAAAGGCGATGAAGGCGGGCAATTGCCAGAACGACATGGTTTCCGGCGACGAGAAATTGTCGTGCACCCGTTCCAGCGTCAGCTCGGTGGACAACGACAATTCGGGCAGATGCTCGGCCGGCTTGCCGGCCTCGATGCGCCAGACGTCGTTCAACTGGAAGCCCCCGTCGGCCAGACGGCCGGCGCGGGCATAGACCCGGCGGGCGAAATGGTCGGCGCCGTCGAACAGGAAGATGTGGACCTCGCGCAGGTTCAGCACCAGACCGTCCTGGTGGACGTCTTCGGCATGCACCACCTTTTGCTCGCGTTCGTCGCCCTCGCGCAGCCACAGACCCACCTCGGACAGGTCGAAGGCGCCCGACTTGCCCTGCAGCACCTCGCTTTGCATCTTGTCGAAGCGCGCGTACATGGCCGCCGCCAGCGGGTTGATTGCAGCGATCTCGACCACGCCGATCAGCAACACCGCGCCCAGCACCGGCGTCAGGAACTGCCACACCGAAATGCCGGCCGAGCGGGCTACGACCAATTCGTGCGTGCGGGTCAGGCGCCAGAAGGTGACCATGGCGCCGATCATCACCGCGAACGGCAGGATGGTGTGCATCATCTGCGGCAGCTTCAGCAGCGCCATGCCCAGCAGCATCCAGAAATCGATCTCGGCGCGGCCGGCGGCGCGGCGGATCAGCTCGATCACGTCGAACAGCAGGATGATGCCCAGGATCACCGCCAGCACGGTGGCGAAGGCCAGCGCGAACTGCCGGGCGATGTAAAGGCTGAGCGTGGGCGAAAGGCGCATGCGTCCTGATCCGGGCCAAAAGCGGGGGGATTATAGAGGGTTCCCGGCGAAGGGGAAGCGGGGCAACGTCTCGCCATCCGAATTCAGTCTGTGGCATAACCGTTTTCCGCTTATCCCACCCCCACCCTGGCAGGAGTTCCCATGGTCCGGCTGACGCGCATCTACACCAAGAGCGGCGACAAGGGGCAGACGTCCCTGGGCAACGGCGCCCGCGTTCCCAAGCATGCCGTGCGGGTCGAGGCCTATGGCACCGTGGACGAGGCCAACGCGGTCGTCGGCGTCGCCCGCCTGCACACCGCCGGCGACGCCGAGGCCGACGCCATGCTGGCCCGCATCCAGAACGACCTGTTCGACCTGGGCGCCGATCTCTGCACCCCGGCGGCCGAGGACGAGCAGGCCGGCCAGGCCCTGCGCGTCACCGCCGAGCAGGTCTCGCGCCTGGAAGCCGAGATCGACGCCATGAACGCCGAACTGGAACCGCTGAACTCGTTCATCCTGCCCGGCGGCAGCCCGGCGGCGGCGCAATTGCACCTTGCCCGCACGGTCATCCGCCGCGCCGAACGGCTGATCACTCACCTGGCCGAAATCGAGGCGGTCAGCCCCCTGGCCATCGCCTATGCCAACCGTCTATCCGATCATTTCTTCGTGATGGCGCGCTTTCTCAACCAGCGCGGCAAGGCAGACGTTCTGTGGGTTCCGGGCGGCAATAGATGACGATTTCCCTCAAGCAAATTGCCATTTTTTGTCAAGCTGGGTGTCGTTGACAACCACATCCGCACGGCATATTGTGCAGCGCAATACTTAAATCCGCCCGGCGTTACCGATTGAATTCGGAGCCGCTGAAGAAGGGATCAGGAGGACCATGAAGGTACTGGTCGCCGTCAAGCGCGTCATTGACTACAACGTCAAGATCAGGGTCAAGGCCGACAACACGGGGGTGGAGACGGCGAACGTCAAGTTCTCCATGAACCCGTTCGACGAGATCGCCGTCGAAGAGGCCGTGCGCCTGAAGGAAGCCGGCAAGGCTTCCGAGATCGTGGTGGTTTCCATCGGCCCCGCCGCCGCCCAGGAGACCCTGCGCACCGCCCTGGCCATGGGCGCCGATCGCGGCGTGCTGGTCAGCACCGACGACGAGATCCAGCCGCTGGCGGTCGCCAAGCTGCTGAAGGCCGTGGTCGACAAGGAGCAGCCTGGGCTGATCATCCTGGGCAAGCAGGCCATCGACGACGATTCCAACCAGACCGGCCAGATGCTGGCGGCGCTGCTGGGCTGGGCCCAGGGCACCTTCGCCTCCAAGGTCGCGATCGGCGACGGCTCGGTCGAGGTCACCCGCGAGGTTGACGGCGGCCTTGAGACCGTGGCGCTGAAGCTGCCGGCCATCGTCACCACCGACCTTCGCCTGAACGAGCCGCGCTATGCGTCGCTGCCGAACATCATGAAGGCGAAGAAGAAGCCGATCGACACCCTGGCCCCGGCCGATCTGGGCGTCGACACCGCTCCCCGTCTGGTGACCTTGAAGGTGGAAGAGCCGCCGAAGCGCAAGGCCGGCATCAAGGTGCCGGACATCGCCGCCCTGGTCGACAAGCTGAAGAATGAAGCGAAGGTGATCTGATGAGCGTCCTCGTTCTCGCCGAGCACGAAGCCGGCCAGCTGAAGGCCTCGACCCTCAACACCGTGACCGCCGCCAAGCAGCTGGGTGGTGACGTCCACGTGCTGGTCGCCGGTTCCGGCGCCGCCGCCGTGGCCGAAGCCGCCACCAAGGTCGACGGCGTCGCCAAGGTGCTGCTGGCCGATGCGCCCGCTTTCGCCCATCACCTGGCCGAGCCGCTGGCCGCCCTGCTGGTCGAGCTGGCCAAGGGCTACGCCGCCGTGCTGGCTCCCGCCACCTCCACCGGCAAGAACGTGCTGCCGCGCGTCGCCGCCCTGCTGGACGTGGCCCAGGTGTCCGACATCACCGCCGTGGTGTCCGCCGACACCTTCGTGCGCCCCATCTATGCCGGCAACGCGCTGGCGACCGTGCAGTCCAAGGACGCCATCAAGGTGATCACCGTCCGCACCACCGCTTTCGAGGCGGCGGGCACCGGCGGTTCCGCCACGGTGGAGAACGTCGCCGCCCCGGCCGATCCGGCGGTGTCGTCGTTCGTCTCGCAGCAGCTGAGCAAGTCCGAGCGCCCCGAGCTGACCAGCGCGCGGGTGATCATCTCGGGCGGCCGCGGCATGCAGTCGGGCGAGAACTTCCACCTGCTGGAAAAGGTCGCCGACAAGCTGAACGCCGCCGTCGGCGCCAGCCGTGCCGCCGTGGACGCCGGTTTCGTGGCCAACGATCTGCAGGTCGGCCAGACCGGCAAGATCGTCGCCCCCGACCTGTACATCGCCGTCGGCATCTCGGGTGCCATCCAGCACCTGGCCGGCATGAAGGACTCCAAGGTCATCGTCGCGATCAACAAAGACGAAGAAGCCCCCATTTTCCAGGTGGCCGATTACGGACTTGTCGCCGACCTGTTCAAGGCCCTGCCTGAGCTGGCGGCGGAACTCGACAAGTAAGGCTCGGCGGCTGCCGCCGATGCCCGTGCCAAGCTCAGGGAGCATTTAATGGCTGCTATCCAGAAAATCGGTGTCATCGGCGCCGGCCAGATGGGCAACGGTATTGCCCATGTCTGCGCCGCTTCGGGCTTTGACGTCGTTCTGTTGGACGTTTCGGAAGAGGCCCTGAAGAAGGGCATCTCGACCATCGACAAGAACCTGTCGCGTCAGCTTTCCAAGGGCAAGATCACCGAGGCCTTCAAGGCCGAGACCCTGGCCCGCATCAAGCCGACCACCCAGTACGCCGATTTCGGTGACAGCGATCTGGTGATCGAGGCGGCGACCGAAGACGAAGCGATCAAGCGCAAGATCTTCGCCCTGCTCTGTCCGGTGCTGAAGCCCGAGGCCTATATCGCCTCGAACACCTCGTCGATCTCGATCACCCGTCTGGGCGCTTCGACCGACCGTCCGGCCAAGTTCATGGGCATGCACTTCATGAACCCGGTGCCGGTGATGCAGCTGGTCGAGCTGATCCGCGGCATCGCCACCGCCGAGGAAACCTTCTCGCTGGTGCGCGACATGGTGGTGAAGCTGGGCAAGAGCCCGGTTTCGTCGGAAGACTTCCCCGCCTTCATCGTCAACCGCATCCTGCTGCCGATGATCAACGAGGCGGTCTACACCCTGTACGAAGGCGTGGGCTCGGTGGATTCCATCGACACCGCCATGAAGCTGGGTGCCAACCATCCCATGGGCCCGCTGGAACTGGCCGATTTCATCGGCCTGGACACCTGCCTTGCCATCATGCACGTGCTGCACGACGGTCTGGCCGATTCCAAGTACCGCCCCTGCCCGCTGCTGGTGAAGTACGTCGAGGCCGGCTGGCTGGGTCGCAAGACCGGCCGTGGCTTCTATGACTACAGCGGCGAGAAGCCCGTTCCCACTCGCTAAATCAGAGTGGCCTCTCTCTCGAGGCTCTGATCCCGAGCGAACCGATGCCCCCGCGCCCGCAAGGACGCGGGGGTTTTCGTTGGCTGCACGCCGGAGCCATGCCATTATTGCGCGTAATTCGCTGTGCGGCAGAGAGGGATGATGATCGCGCTTCACCAGTTTCGGCTTGTCAATGGCATCAACATCAGCCCGTTCTGCCTGAAGGTTGAAACCTATCTGCGGTTGGCACGCCTGCCATACCGGGTGGTCGACGACCTTCCCTTCAAGGGACCGAAAGGCAAGCTGCCGTTCATCGTCGACGACGACGGCCGCACCATTGCCGACAGCGGCGACATCATAGCCTATCTGGAAGCCACCGGCCCGCGGCCCTTGGATGCCGACCTGTCGCCGCAGCGCCGCGCCATCGCCCATCTGGTCACCCGGACCATGGAGGAAAGCACCTACTTCGCCGCCGTTTACGACCGCTGGCTGATTGACGCCAACTGGCCGCGCCTGCGCGCCGTGATGCGCGCCGACCTGCCGGCGGCGCTGCGCTGGATCGTGCCGATTCTGATCCGCCGCAAGATCCGCCGCGACCTGCTCGGCCAGGGCTATGGCCGCCACACCGCCCCCCAGGTCTACGCCCGTGGCGCCGCCGACATCGCCGCCGTGGCCGCAGCCCTGGGCGACAGCCCGTTTCTTGGCGGCGACCAGCCGGCAAGCGCCGACGCCAGCCTGTACGCCTTCCTGGTCGGCCTGCTGGATGCCGGCTTCGACGGCCCCCTGACCGACGCGGCCCGCGCTCAGCCCAACCTGCTGGCCTATCACCAGCGAATGGCGGCCCACCTGGCGGCGATCGGTTTATACCGGTCGGCCGTTGATATGACGTGCCGCAGGCGCCGTGGCGGACCGGCAAGCCAGAGCGGCGCCTGAGCCCCACCGTCTCGGCATGAACTGAGCCAACGGATCAGTTCATTGGCCGGGCGTTATGAGCTGTCCGGGGCCGTCGGCACAAAAAGAGGTTCATCGCGGAATTCCGGGGAACTTGCCTTCAACGTCATCGCCGGGCTTGACCCGGCGATCCACGTGTTTCCGCGAAAAGTCTATTGGCAACAATGGGTGGGGCGCCCGCACGTGGATGCCCGCGTCAAGCGCGGGCA
>DATGXU010000249.1:0-1950 GCA_035298685.1 Magnetospirillum sp.
GGCAGGACGGCGCAGGCCACCGCCAGCAACACCACCGCCACCGGCAGCACGGCGATGCGCCCGCCCCACAGGCTGGGGGTCTGGGCGCGGATGATCACCCGCACACCCCAGATGCCGGCCACCAGCACGGCCAGGGCGGCGCCCAGCCCGAAGACCTGGGTCAGCAGATCGGCGAGGCTGGCGCCGAACCGGCCCAGCGCGTTGTTGACCGGGCCGGACACGGCGGTGTTGAACGACGGATCGCGGGGATCGGCAGTCAGCAGCGCCGCCGCCGTCAGACCGGCCCCCGCCAGCAGCACGCTGCCGCCCAGACGCACCACCAGACGCCGCAAGGCGTCGATGGCGCCCTGTGGCAGGAACTTGCCCTTGGCAGCAACCTTCCTGGCGACGGCCATGTGTGCTTCCCCTTACAGGATTTCGGCGATGCGGGTCAGCGCCTGCTCGGTGAGGTCGAGGTCATGCACCAGCGCAATGCGGATGAAGCGGTCGCCCACGCCTTCGCGGGACAGATATTTGCCGGGCAGCACGCGGATCTTGGCCTGACGCCACAATTCGACGGCGGCGTTTTCGCCGTCGCCCACGTCGAGCCACAGGAAGAAGCCGCCTTCCGGCCGGGCGAAACCGGGGCGGTTGCCCAGCAGCCGTTCGGCCATGTCCATCTTGGCGCTGTAGAGGGCGCGGTTTTCCTCCACATGGGCCTCGTCGCGCCACAACGCGGTGGCGGCGGCCAGAATGGGCAGCGGCGTGGCCGCGCCGCCATACGAGCGCAGGCGGCCGAACGCCGCCATCACCCGCGCGTCGCCGGCCACGAAGCCCGAGCGCAGGCCGGGGGCGCTGGACCGCTTGGACAGCGAATGGAACACCACCACGTTGTCCACCGCCCCGCCCAGGGCGGCGCAGGCTTCCAGCGCGCCGGCCGGCTCGGCCTTGTCCCAGATTTCCGAATAGCATTCGTCCATGGCCAGCACGAAACCGTACTTGCGGGCCAGTTGCACGGTGCGCTTCAGCAGCTCGAGGTCGGCCACCGAACCTTGGGGGTTGGCCGGGCTGCACAGATAGGCCAGCTGGGTGCGGGCCAGCACCTTTTCCGGCAGGGTCGCATAATCGGGCTGCGAGGCGGGGCCATGGGCGCCGGGAACGAACACCGGCTCGGCCCCGGCCATGACCGCCGCGCCCACATAGACCTGATAGAACGGGTTGGGCAACAGCACCACCGGCTTTTCGCCGCCGGCCACCGGGCTGACCACGGTTTGGGCGATCAGGTACAGCGCCTCGCGCGTGCCGGCCACCGGCAGCACCATCTTGTCGGCGTCGATCATGCCCTCGGGCAGACGGAAGCGCCGGTTCAGCCACGCCGCCGCCGCCTGGCGGAATTCCGGGCTGCCGTTGGCGGGCGGGTACTTGCCCCACAGCCCGGCCTTGTCGGCCAGAATGCGCGCCACCATGGCGGGCGGGGAATGCTGCGGCTCGCCGATGGACATGACGATGGATTCGGGCGTGGCAGGGCCACCCAGCAGATCGGTCAGGCGCTGGAAGGGATAATCGGTCAGTTGGTCGAGACGGTCGTTCACCTTGGTCCCCGGCAAGCTTTGGTCGCCAGATGTTCTACCCGATTTGCCGCCGCGCGCCCAAGGGAGATGTGCGAGTCGCGGCCCGCCCCTGCCCGCCCCCGATCGCACGAACCCGACATGCTCTGGAGTGAGACGAAGCCGAGCGACTGGGCCATTGAGGCCCCGCGAGCTTATGCAAGCGTGAGGCAAGGGGCGCGGAGGCGCCCCGCCCGCCGCCTGAGGGCGCACCCAAAAAGAAAGGTTCATCACGGAATTGCGGGGACCTTGCCGTCAACGTCATCGCCGGGCTTGACCCGGCGATCCACGTGTTTCCGTATAAAACTCATTGGAAACAACGGCTTGCGTGTCTGCACGTGGATGCCCGCGTCAAGCGCGGGCA
>DATGXU010000250.1:0-3605 GCA_035298685.1 Magnetospirillum sp.
GGTCAAGGAAGGCGACGTGGTCCCCGCCGGCACCGTGCTGGTGAAGCTGCAGGACGCCACCACCCAGTCGCAAAAGGACACCCTGCGCACCCAGCTGGACGGCAAGACGGCCGAGTTGGCCCGTCTGATCGCCGAACGTGACGGTCTGCGGTCCATTGCCTTCCCCGCCCACTTGCTGGCCCGCCGCGGCGAGCCCAAGGTGGCCGACATCCTGGCCCGCGAGCAGGACCGCTTTGCCCAGCGCGCCAAGACCCTGGACGGCGAACGCGGCATCCTGCTGGCCCGCATCGCCCAATTGCAGGCGCAGCACCAGGGGCGTTCCGGACTGGAACAATCCAAGCGCGACCAGTTGCAGTTGTTGCAGGACGAAGTCGAAGGACTGCGCGGACTGGCCAAGAAGGGCTATTACCCGGTCAACCGTCTGCGGGCCCAGGAACGTGAACTGGCCCGCATGCAGGGCGAAATGATGTCGGACGGCGCCGGAGCCAGCCAGACCGACAAGGAAATCGGCGAAACCCGGCTGCAGATCCTGCAGGCCGAGCAGAAATTACGCGACGAGGTGGCCGCCGACCTGACCCGCGTCGAGGCCGAAACCAATGATCTGGGCCAGAAACTGGTGGCCGCCGAAGATGCCGTTCGCCGTCTGGCGGTGGTGGCCCCGGTGGCCGGCACCGTCCAAAACCTCAAGGTGGCGGGCAGCGAAGCGGTGGTGCCGCCCGGCGGCGACCTGATGGAACTGGTGCCCGACAACGACCGCCTGATCGTCGAAGCCCACGTCAACACCCGCGACATCGACCGCGTGCATGTGGGGCAAGAGGCGGAACTGCGCTTCTCGGCCTTCAGCTCGCGCACGACGCCGGTGATCGGCGGCGAGGTGGCGGTGGTTTCCGCCGATGCCAGCACCGACGAGCACACCCGCCAATCCTATTACACCGCCCGCGTCGAGGTGCCGGCGGACCAGGCCGCCCGCCTGCCCCGCGCGCTCAAGGCCGGCATGCCGGTCGAGGTGATGCTGGAAGGTGGCAGCCGCACCCCACTTCAGTACTTCGTGAAACCCCTGATGGACAATTTCGCCAGGGCCTTCAAAGAGAGATAATTCAAATCACGGCGGAACCATCAAGTTGTCGCCACAATTACAAAAGCCCGCCAGAAATGGCGGGCTTTTTTATTTCTACCAACAAAGTGATACCACCAAAGATGATAAGCATTATTGCCACCATTCACATATGGTTAACCCAGCCAGATCACAATCTCTCCCAGACGCAGGGTGAGCTGATCGCTGACTCTGGATATAAATCTGCAATAGAAGACAAAGGAATACTGATGGCTTCGAACCCTCTTACTTCTGCGGCGACCAACACGGACATGAAGTGGGCTTTCCCCACCCTGGAAAACCCCACCATCATCGACCTGTCGAAGACCGGAAGTCAGGATTGGTGGCAGTTCGGCGCGAACGAGGACGTGATCTTCATCGGCGCCAACACCCCCCGGACCCTGGACAAGCTGCAGACTGACGGGGGCCGCAACATCGTGGTCCTGGGCGGCGACTTCCAGCCCACCGGCGACAGCCGAAGCGCCACCCTGCACTTCCTGAACCTGAACGGTTCCGTCCATGTGGAAGGCGTCCACATCGACAGCAAGAACTCGTCGCAGGACGGCATCGCCGTCGCCGGCGCCCCCGGCCACCAGCCGGACGTCACCGTGCAGAACTGCGTGATTGAGAACATCCATGGCACCGAAGGCGGCGTCCATGCCGACGTCTTCCAGACCCATGGCTCGGTCGGCAACATGCGTTTCTACAACGTGACCGGCGACACCAGCTACCAGGGCTTCTTCATCTCGCCCCAGTACGATCCGCCGCACAAGTCGGCCGATTTCGAGAACGTCAACATCAGCTACAACGGCGGCTCGGGCTATACCTACCAGTACTGGTTCCTGGATGGCGACAACCAGAAGCCCTATCCGGTGACGCTGAAGAACGTCTATGCCACCGAGCGTTCCGGCCAGACCGCCGAAACCGGCAGCGTGTGGCCCAAGGAAGGCATGGGCGATTTGGGCGCCGTGCGCGTGGGCAACCAGATCACCTGGCCGAAGATGCCGTACAAGGGCGCCATCACGGTGGGTGAGCCGGCCAAGAATTTCGGCGACACCTCGAAGGTGGGCCTGAACTTCAAGGTGGATGCGGCCGGCGTGCATACCGGCGCCATCGGTTCGGGCACCACCACCGCGCCCACCACCGCGACCCACACCGACGGCGGCACCGCCACCACCACCGACAGCCACGACGCCGCCCATCCGGCGTCCGGCGCGCCGACCAACTGGATCAACTCGACCGACGCCCATGCCAAGGTGGTCGGCACCGACGGCAACGACCAGATCGCCGGTGTCGAGGGCAAGGCCGACGTGGGCGGCCTGGCCGGCGGCAAGGGCGACGACACCTATATCGTCGACAAGGCCGGCGACAAGGTGATCGAGCTGGCCGGCGAAGGCACCGACACCGTCATCTCGTACGCCCCCGCCACCAAGCTGGACGCCAACGTCGAGAACCTGACCATCGGCGGCACCAAGGCGGCCGTGGGCTTCGGCAACGACGGCAACAACACGCTGATCGCCAACGATGCCGGCGACCACCTGAACGGCCTGAAGGGTGACGACCTGCTGGTCGGCGGCAAGGGTGCCGACGTGTTGAACGGCGGCATCGGCGCCGACACCATGAAGGGCGGCGCCGGCAACGACACCTATGTGGTCAGCCGGGCCACCGACAAGGTGGTCGAGGCCTCGGGCGAGGGTGTCGACACCGTCAAGACCGACATCTCGTACAAGCTGGGCCAGTATGTCGAGAACGTCGAGCTGTACGGCAGCAACAACGTCAACGCCACCGGCAATGCCTGGCACAACGTGGTCGTCGGCAACAACGGCAACAACGTTCTGGACGGCGGCGCCGGCAACGACCGCCTGTTCGGGGCCAAGGGTGCCGACAAGCTGATCGGCGGCGACGGCCAGGACACCTTCGTGCTGAAGATGGCCGGTGCCGGCACCGACACCATCAAGGACTTCAAGCTGGGCACCGACAATCTGGACATGCACAACGTGCTGAAGTCGGTGGGTGCCTCGAACGCCAGCCAGGCGATCAAGGACCACCTGCTGGAAGTGGTGCAGAACGGCAGCAACACCGAAGTCATCGCCCACGCCCCCGGCCACGAGCCGGCCAAGGTGGCGGTGATCGAGAACGTGGACGCCGCCGCCCTGCTGAAGACGTCGGACCACTGGTCGTAACCTCCGCTACGGCCATGGAAGGGAGCCCCCGCAAGGGGCTCCCTTTTCTTTTGGCCGGCATCTGCCCGTTCGACCGCGTCCCTACTCCCCTCGGCGAGCGCCATCCGTTTCCGTGGCGCCCTGCCCCCGACGCGCCCACCTATGCCCTGGCTTAGGAAGAACGAGGGGACATGGACCCATGGCAGGGATACGGGAAGCCGTTCTGCTGATGACCCACTTCATCGACGACATGATCACGGGCCAAGCCCGCCGGCTGACGACGGAATCGGGCGGCCGCGACGTGTTCGTGCTGCTGAACCGCACCGACGACGTGAACCCGGGCTATCGCC
>DATGXU010000251.1:0-4608 GCA_035298685.1 Magnetospirillum sp.
GACGACGTGAACCCGGGCTATCGCCGCCCGCCCGATCTGCGGGTGTTCGAGTTCACCGTCGACGACCTGCGCCGGCTGGACTATCCGTTCAAGGGCCGCCGCATCCGCGACAAGGACATCGAGCTGTTCGCCTTTACCTTCCTGAAGGCGCGGCCCGAATACGACCGCGTGTGGGTGGTGGAATACGACGTCGCCTTCACCGGCCGCTGGGGCGACCTGTTCGACCATTTCAACGCCTCGGACGCGGCGTTGCTGGCCACCAGCCTGCACCGCTGGTCGGTCAATCCCACCTGGCCCAACTGGCCCAGCGTGCGCACGCCCGACGGCCCGCCCGCCGACCTGTCGGTGTTCATCCGCGCCTTCATGCCGTTCTATCGCCTGAGCCGCGCCGGCTTCGAGGCGCTGGACGCCGCCTATCGCAGCGGTTGGGAGGGCTTTTACGAGGGTATCGTGCCCCGCATCCTGTTGAACGCCGGCCTGAAGATCGAGGACATCGGCGGCACCGGTGAGTTCGTGGCCCCGGAAAACCGTGGCCGCTATTACCACTCGAACCCATCCGACAACACGCTGTCGCCCGGCACCTTCGTCTTTCGCCCCATCGTCGCCAGTCCGGGCGTCACCCCGGACACCCTGTGGCATCCGGTCAAGCCGGCCGCCTCCACCCACCGCACCGGCTGGCCGATCAAGCGGCGCGAACAGATCGTGCATCGGGCGCGCACCCTGGCCCGCCATTCCATCGCCCGCCTCAGCCAATTGATCGAACGTCAATAACGGATAGTCCTTTCGGGCCAATTCGTCGCCGTTTGCCAAATTGCCTAATGGTATTGACGATGATGATATGAGCTAGACCAAAGCGAATGGCGGATTAAACCAGACATATTATTGTCACGCATACCGCCAGTCTTTCGCCCCACTGCCAACCCCGCGCCCGCCGGCGCCCAGATGGAGCAGGATGATGGTGGCCGACGAGACAGAGACACGCGGGCCGACCGAAGCCCTTTCCGTACTTTGGCAACGCAAGACCATGATCGGCGCGGTGGTCGCCGGGTCCACCGCCCTGGCGGTGGTGGCCCTGCAGGTGATCCCGCCGCGCTATACCGCCGAGGCGCTGATCGCGCTGAACACCCGCACCAGCGCCAGCGAGCAGTTGCTGACCACCAAGCCCAACGTGGTGACGCCGCCGCTGACCACGGTGATGGTGTCCACCGAGATCAACATCCTGGAATCCCGCGAACTGGCCGGCCAGGTAGTGGACGCCCTGGCGCTGGAGCGCGACGCCGAGTTCAACGCCCGGCTGGAACCGACGGTGCTGCCGGCCTGGATGACGACCGCATGGCGCAGCCTGCGCGGCGAGGATGACGGGCTCAAGGATGACCGCACGCTGACCGTGGATGCGGTGCTGAAGCGCCTGAAGGTCAAAAGCGACGCCGATTCCTATGTCATCCGCCTTTATTTCGACTCGGAGGACCCGCGCAAGGCGGCGCTGATCGCCAACGCCTTCACCGACCTCTACATCCGTGGCCAGCGCGAGGCCAAGCTGGCCGAGATGCAGTTGGCGACCGACTGGATCTCCAAGCAGATCAACCAATTGCAGGGCGAGCTGGCCAAGGAGAGCGGCGCCGCCGTGCGACTGCGCCAGAAGTACAAGATTTCGCCGGTGGACGTGCGCGAAAAGGGCGTTCTCGCCTCGCAGCAACTGGTGACGCTGACCGGCGAACTGGCACTGGTCGAGCGCGAGCGGGCCGAGGCCGAAGCCTCGCTGGCCCAGGCGCGCCGGGTGATGAAGACCGGCGGCGCCACCACCTCGCTGACCTTTGTCGAGGAATCGCCGTTCCTGCAGGAAATGCGCCGCGAAGAGGCCAAGATCCTGGGCCGCATGGCCGAGCTTTCGGTGGGCTATCGCGACGACAGCCCGGCCATGGGCGCACTCAAGGGCCAGCTTGCCACCATGCGCGCCGAAATCGACCGCGAGGTGGCCAAGCAGGTGGACCGCATGGCCAACAAGGCCGCCCAGGCCCGCGCCCGCGAGGACGTGCTGAAGGCGCGCATCGATTCCATCCAGAACCGCACCACCCAGTCCGACGAGGCGGTCACCGAGATCGAGCAGCGCGAAAAGCTGGTGGAAGCCAAGAACCTGATGCTGGAAAGCTTCCTGTCGCGCTATGCCGAGCTGACCAACCGTGCCGAGGTGCAGGAACCCGACGCCCGCGTCGCCTCGCGCGCCACCGCCCCGGCCAAGCCCAGCGCGCCCAAGCCGCTGCTGTTCCTGGGCGTCGCCTTCGCCGGGTCGTCGGCGCTGTCCATCTCGCTGGCCTTCCTGTTGGAACGGTTCCGCACCGGGTTCCGCTCGACCCGCCAGGTGCGCGAGGCGCTGGACCTGCCCACCCTGGGCATCCTGCCCGACACCGGCAAGGCGACGCCGCGCGTGTTGCCCGGCGACTATCTGGTGGACCGCCCCGAATCGGTTTATGCCGAGGCGGTGCGCTCGGCGCAGATCGCCATCACCAACGCGCGCGAGGGCAAAAGCCGCGCCACCTTGATCACCTCGTCGGTGCCGGGCGAAGGAAAGACCGCCTTTGCCGTCAGCCTGGGCCGTTCGCTGGCTTTGGCCGAACGCAAGGTGGTGCTGGTGGATTGCGACCTGCGCCGCCCGGCGGTGGCGCGGCAACTGGCGGCCTATGAGGTGCCGGGGCTGACCGACTATCTGCGCCAGCAATCTTCGCTCGAGGAAATCCTGCGCCACGACAGCCGCTCGGGCCTGGATTTCGTCGCCTCGGGCGGGCGCACCACCGAGCCCCAGCGCCTGCTGGAAGATGCCGGCCTGCCCAAGCTGTTCGACCGCCTGTTCGCACTCTACGACATGGTGCTGGTGGACACCCCGCCCACCATGGTCGCCTTCGACGCCGCCCTGCTGGCGCCCTATGCCGACTTTTCGCTGTACGTGGTCGAGTGGGACCGCACCCCCAAGCGCGCCGTCGAGGCCGGCATCGAGCATCTGCGCTCGTTCGAGATCCCGGTGGGCGGGGTGGTGCTGACCAAGGTCGACCTGGAACGTCAGCGCCAGTATTCGGACTACGTCGATTTCTGCTTCCGCAGCTCGGACTACTACGGGAACTGAACGGAAGGCGAGATCACATGGCTGGTTCAGAGACCAAGAAAGTCTTGATGATGGTCGAAAACCTGCCGGTTCCCCGCGACCGGCGGGTCTGGCAGGAAGCCAAGGCGCTATACGCCGCCGGCTGGACGGTTTCGGTGATTTGTCCCGCCACCGCGGCCTTTCCCAAGGGGCACCGGATCATCGACGGCATTCACGTCTGGCGCCATCCGCTGCCCGCCGAAGGCACCGGGCTTTGGGGATACGGCCGCGAATACGCCGTCGCCCTGTTCTGGGAATTCGTGCTGGCCTGGCGGGTGTGGTGGGTTCGCGGTTTCGACGTCATCCACGCCTGCAATCCGCCCGAAACCATGTTCCTGGTCGGCGCCTTCTTCAAGCTGACCATGGGCAAGCGGTTCGTGTTCGACCATCACGACCTGTCGCCCGAACTCTATGTAGCCAAGTTCGGCAAACGGGGTTTCGCCCACCGCCTGCTGCTATGGCTGGAACGCATGACCTATCGCACCGCCGACGTGGCCATCGCCACCAACGACAGCTTCCGACAGGTGGCGATCCTGCGCGGCCGCATGGACCCCGACCGGGTGTTCGTGGTGCGCAGCGGCCCCGACGTGCGCCGCCTGACCACCACCCCGCCCGATCCGGCCCTGCGCCGGGGCGCCGACCACATGATCGCCTATGTGGGGGTAATGAACAGCCAGGACGGGGTGGAATACGTGCTGGACGCCATGAAGGTGCTGGTGGTCGAACAGCGGCGCAGCGTCCATGCCGTGCTGATGGGCGACGGCCCCATGCTGCCGCAGCTCAAGGCCAGGGCGGCGGAACTGGGGATCGCCGATCACGTCACCTTTACCGGCTGGGCCGATGACGACGTGCTGATTCCCACCCTGAACGCGGCGGATGTCTGCGTGTCGCCCGACCCCGCCAACGAGTTCAACCATTCCTGCACCATGAACAAGATCCTGGAATATATGGCCCTGGCCAAGCCGGTGGTGCTGTTCGACCTGACGGAAGGGCGCCGCTCGGCCGGCGACGCCGCGCTGTACGCCAAGGACGACGACGCCCGCGACATGGCGGCCAAGATCGCCACGCTGCTGGATGACGCCGACCTGCGCCAGCGCCTGGGGGCCATCGGCCGCAGCCGCATGGAACGCGAATTGTCGTGGGAATATCAGGTCCCCCGGCTGCTGGCGGCCTATGCCGCCGTTGGCCGCGAAACCAAGAAAACGCGCCCCAGCCCCTCGCTGCCCGACCCGCTGTGATCCCAGCCCGACCAAGGGTACCGCCATGCAATTGCCGCTGGTCGACGTCATCATCCCCCACCTCAACGACCATGACCGCCTGGCGCTGTGCCTCGAGGCGCTGCGCCGGCAGGACTATCCCGCCGACCGCTTCACCGTGACCGTGGTGGACAACGGATCGGACCGCCCCATCGACGGCGTGCTGGCCCGCTTTCCCGGCGTGCGCGGATTGTCCGAACAACGCCGGGGGTGCGG
>DATGXU010000252.1:0-5040 GCA_035298685.1 Magnetospirillum sp.
TTGGATGGCGGCGCGACGGCCGGCGGCGCCGCCTTCCTCGACCATGCGGGTGGCGCGCCAGGTCAGGGCTTCGGCGGCCTCGGGGCCAAGCAGCAGCCCCTGCGGCGTGATCAGGCGGCCGATGACGGTGGTGAAGGCCTGGAATTCCTTGGACGAATCGCTGCGGTACAGCGGGTTGGCCGAACGCAGCTGGCGCAGCGCGCGATCGATCAGCACCGTCCGGCTGGCCGGCAGCTTGCCGTCCCGCAACAGGGCGTTCAGCATCTCGGCGGATTCGCCGGCCTCGCTGCGTTCCATGGGCAGGTTGCCGTCGGCCAGGTCGAGCATGCGGCCGATGGCGGTGGCCAGGTTGGGTTGCCAGCCCAGGATTTCCTGCACCACATTGGCGCCCAGCACGTCGGCGATCACACCATCCAGCAGTTCCAGCGCATGGGCGTCGTTCTCCTGCACCGCCAGCCGGCACAGCCGATCCAGCTTGCCCAACCAGTTGCGCAGGTTCACCAGATCGCGTGACAGCACCACCATGGTCAGATAGTCGGCGTCGTCGGCCTCTTCCATCTCGGTCAGCGAGTCGATGACCGATTTCAGGCTGTCCTTCAGCTTGGGCAGCTTCATCGCCTCGGCGTGGCGGGCGCGGGCCGACATGGTGTCGACGCTCTTGAAGATTTCGTCGCGCCGCGACTTGGTTTCCAAGGTGCCGTCGCGGGTCTGCAGAAAGGCGATGCGGTCCACCGCCGACGGAACCAGCGTATCCTTGTCCTGGATGCGCTTGAGTTCCTTGTAGTTGTGCATCAGCTCGGTGGGGGTGACGAACACCTTTTCCAGGTAGGTCCGGAAAACGCGGTTCACCAACGCGCGGCTTTGGCCGGCGTAGTAATCCTGCGGCAGTTCGCAGCGGGCGGGGGCGCTGTCCACCTCGACGATGCGGACGGGGCCGTCATCGCGCAACGTGCGGGTTTCGGAAAAGATTTCCTTTTCGACGATGCGGCCGTCGGCGCGTTCCCAGTTGCGGACGACGCGCGCGCCTTCGCACTTCTTGTCCATCAGGTAACGCTTGGCCGCCGCCACGGCGGTATCCTCGGCGTCGATATAGGAGAGCGTGCTCCAGCGCCCGTCCTTCATTACCTGCACTTCGAAACTGGAGCCTTTCGACGCCATCCGCCGCTCCGCCTTCCCGGGTGGCGTCCCCACGCCATCTCAGCCCCGACTGAACCAATACAATTTGGTGTGCGTTTCGGCTATCAATTTCTTCCCCGATTAGCAGTCGCTCAATTGTCGCCGGGGCCTCTTGCAGGCGAGGCGGAGAAAGCGGAAAATATATCCATGTCGTCATAAAGGAGGCCGCCATGTCCGCTTATCGCTTTTCGTGGCTGCGCCCCAATGGCTGGAACCGCATGGGCGCCGTCGGCGCCGTCGGCATCTTGTTCGCCACTCCCCTGCTGTGGTCGCTGGGGGTGTTCGGGTGGGCTGACGACACCATCAAACGGGCTCTGATCTTCGCATTCGCCGGCATGTGGATGTTCGTGGGCATGGGCTATGCGCTGGGCTGGGCGATCCGCGGCTTCATGGTTCGCCTCAAGGACCATGACGAGGACGAGGACGGCGCCCACCGGCCCGGTGCCGCCGCCTCGCATGCGGCTCATCCGCCGGCCGCGCATCCGCCGGCCGCCGCCGCCCACCGGCCCGGCGGGCACTGATCCTCGGCCGCTTCCTTATACGGCTGTCGCCCGCGGATGGTTGCCGGACTGGGGTGTTTGCGCCCCGCACTCGCCATTGGCCCCTGAATCGTCGGTGTGGACGCGGAAACAGGTCTGGCACCACCGTGCTTCACCGTCCTTGTCCGACACGACGATATGCGGCTGCAGGCTGCCGCAATGTGGGCAATGGAGAGGCTTTTTCATCGATCCCCCACCTTATCGGGTAGAGGTATGCTACCAGCGGCGGCGGTGCGAACAAAACATCCCTATGAGGTACTCCTCCTACACCTTAGGAACAAAGTCATGGGGATGACAGGTCAACGGAAGGGGGTGAATATGCTGTTGGGCAGATCGGCGCTGAACACGCCGCCCCGGGGCGAGAACGGCACGGTCAGAAAGGCGCCGACCGCCATGTCGGTGTATTGCGGCGCCGCCTGATAGCGGCCGAAGCCCGACAGGATCAGCTGTTCGCTGACCAGCGCGCTGGCCCGCAGCGAGATCTCCGAATTGATGCCGTTGCTGGACGACGCGGCGTAGTCGGCGCCGCCGCCGCCGCCGACCGGGAAGCGCGGCGACGACGCTTCCTGCACCTGCCCCAGCGCCAGCGAGGTCTTCATCTCGACCTGCCAGGGGCGGCCCTCGGCCGTCAGCGCATCCACCAGCAGACCCTCGCGCACGTCGCTGTCGGGGCTGTAATAGCCGCCATGGCCGTAGGTGTAGTGGCTGAGGTTGCGGTCGAAATGGCTGTACGAGACGAAGGGGCCGACGCGCAGATGGTCGAAGCCGTCGGGCCGGAAGTCATAGGCGGCGTCGACGCGGCCGTTCACCCGGTAATTGTCGGCCACGTCCTGCCCCTGCAGATAGGCGCCCTCGCCGCCAAAGGCCAGGCTGGTGCGTTCGCCCAGCAGGAAGGTGGCCTGGGCGCCGGCGCCCTGATCAACCACCCGTCCCCAATACTGGCCGGTCACCGGATCGCGGGTGCCGGTATAGGACAGCATGCTGGCGACCACCGGCTCGGCGAACAGGCGTCCGTCCAGGATGGTCGAGCTGCCGTAATGGGTGGCGGCGACGCTGCCCACCGGCCGGGGCGAAATGGGGCCGCCCATGGGGGTGGACGACAGCTTGGCCGAGGTGGTCCAGTCGTCGCTTTCATGGCGCACGGACACGATGGGGAAAACGATGTCGGTTTCGGGCAGGGGCGAGCTGGTTTCGGCGGCGAACCGCTTGCCCAGATCGGTGCCAGGGGTCGCCATGCCGGTGGCCACGTTGGCGCGCACCAGGGTCATGTTGACCCGCCAGTCCGCCACCATGCCCTCGGCGAAGGCCCGCTCGGCCAGGATGCGCAGGCTGCCCTGGCCGTGAACGCCGTTGGTGGTGCGCAGTTCGATGCCGCCGCCGGCGTTCCAGTCGTTGCGGCCGGCCAACGGGTCCAGCGGTTCGGCCATGGCAGTGCTCGAGGCCATCAGACAAACACCGGCGCAGCCGGCCCAAACGCCCGCAAACTTGCTCATGTCAGCTTCCCATGTTCCCGCGCCATCGGCGCGCCGCGCCCTAATTCAGGGTGCTCCGATAGCGATATGCAAGATCGAATTGCTTGCGGCCCCAGGCGGTGGCGGCGCCGCGCTTGCTCATCTCGCGGGCCAGCAGGGTGTCGCCTGCGGCGATGCGGGTGGTCAGGTCGTGCTCGCGTCCGGCCGCGCGCAGGCTTTCGCTCACCGCTTGCGCCAGATCGGCCGAGGGGGCTTCGTCATAGAGCGCCGCGAACAGATCGGCCGCTTGTTCCGCGCGTCCCAGTCGCAGCGCCGACCACGCCCGCAGGGTGCGGCCGCCGCGATGATCGGGGGCGATCTGTTCCAGCCGTTCGCCCAATTCCTGCGCGGCGGCGAAATCGCCCTCCGCATAGGCGCGCGACTGCCGGCCGGCGACGATGTCGGCGCAGGCGGTCGACAGGCGTGCCGACTGGCCGCGCTGGTCGCAGGCCAGGGTTTCGGCGTCGTCCGGACGTCCTTGCGCCTGCACGGCCAGGACGCGGCCATAGGCGGTGTTTTCGCCGGGCTGCGCCTGGGCGAAGGACTTTTCCGCGTCGTCGGGGCGGTTGTGCTCCATCAGGCGCCAGCCCAGCGCCTCCCAGCCATCGGCGCGTCCCATGGCGGCGGCGGTAGCCAGTTGCTGCGCCAGGGTATCCCACGGCAGGTCGGCATCGGCGCCGGCCAGGGCGCGTTCCACATGGGCATCGGCCAATGCCGGGCGGATGCCGGGATGGCGTTGGGCCAAAGCGGTGGCGCCGTCCACGTCGCCCAGCGCGATCAGCGCGCGGCCCATGCCTTCGCCGGCGGTGGGGCTGGTGCCCCAGGCCAGCGCCTTGGCGAACCAGGCCCGCGCCGCGTCGGGCTGTTTGCGGGACAGGGCTTTCCAGCCCAAGGCCTCGGCGCCGCCGCCATCGCGCATCTGCTCCACCAGCGCCTGCAAGGCGGGTTCGTCCTCGGGCGCCAAGGTGCCGTCGTTCAGGCGCTGGATCTGGGTGGCGGCGGCGGTGCGCTGCAACGTGGCCCGCACCGCCTTGGGCCAGGTCTGCCGCAGCAGCGCAGTGGCGACCTGAGGGCGCTCGGCATTGGGAAAGCTGCGCAGGTAACGGTCCAGCGACGCGGCGGCGACGCCCGCATTGGGGCAGCCGCGCGCCATGCGCAGCAAGCCGTCGCGGTCCTGCACCAGCCAGGCCAGGTCAGGCTGTTCGCAGGGCGACGCACCGGCGGACAGCTCGGCGGCAAGGCGGCGGGCTTCGTCGGTGCGCCCGGTTGCCTGGGCCGCGCGCACCTGTTCCGTCTTCAGCGCGCGGACCAGCTCGGCCGGCGGCGTCCAGTCGGGGTTCTCGGCCATCAGCCGGTCCAGCTCGTGCTGGGCGGCGACGGCATCATGCCGCTTGAGGTGATACCAGCAGCCGGAACTGTCCACCGCGCCGGATTCGGTGGCGCGCTGGCGCGGCGCCCGCAGCAGGTATTGGCCGCCCGGCGTGGTGGTGGTGGCGTCGGGCGAGGTTTGCCGGGTGGTTTCGCCCGGCATGGCGCGAGTCTCGGTCTGGTGGCCGTGCCGGCTTTCCTCCAGCAATTGCGCCAGCGTATCGGCGGCATCGGCGGGCGCGGATTGCCCGAACAGGCCCGCCAGCACCGCCAACACCGCAAGCGCACGAACGCGCCGAACCAGGATCACCGTGCCGTCTCCGCCCTGGCGACCCGGCTCAACAAGGCCAGGCTCCAGGAATAATAGCCATCGTCGGCCCCCGGGGCCGGCAGATCCTCGGGTTTCGCCCCCGGAGCCCGCACCAGTGCGGCGATGGCCGCCATTC
>DATGXU010000253.1:0-7551 GCA_035298685.1 Magnetospirillum sp.
GGCGGGGTCGGCGTCTACCGCGACCATGGCGCGGTGACGGTCTTTCAGGAAGCCTTCGGCGACGGTGTGGTCGAGGAAGGCGTGCAGATGGTCGTAGTATCCGGCCACGTCCAGCAGTCCCAGCGGCTTGGGGTGCAGGCCCAACTGCCCCCAGGTCCAGACCTCGAACAATTCTTCCAGCGTGCCGATGCCGCCGGGCAGGGCGATGAAGCCGTCGGACAGCTCGGCCATCATGGCCTTGCGCTCGTGCATGGTGCCCACCACGTGCAGCGCGGTCAGGTTGGGGTTTCCCACCTCCATGCGCATCAGGGCATCGGGAATGACGCCGATGACCTCGCCGCCGGCGGCAAGGGCCGCATTGGCGACGATGCCCATCAGGCCGACGTCGCCGCCGCCATACACCAGCCCCAGGCCGCGCTGGGCGATCAGGCGGCCGGTGGCCGCCGCCGCCTCGGCATAGGCCGGGTTGGTGCCCCGGCTGGAACCGCAGAAGACGCAAACCCTGCGCATCAGCCGCCCGTCAGGATGCGGTCGAATTCCTTCACCGCCGCCTCGGGGCCCTGCGGGTGGTTCCAGACGCCGCCCGACACCGCCAGGAAGTCGGCGCGCGCCTCGACCAGCGGCCGGCAATTGTCGACGGTGATGCCGCCGATGGCGACGCAGGGCACGGTGAACAGCTCGGTCCACCAGGTCAGCAGGTCCAGGCCGGCGTGGAACTTCGCCTCTTTGGTCGAGGTCGGGAAGAAGGCGCCGAAGGCCACGTAATCGGCACCCTTTTCACCCGCCTCCATGGCCAGATGGCGCGAATCATGACAGGTGACGCCGACAATGCCGTCGCCCACCGCCTTGCGCGCTTCGGCATAGCCGCCGTCGTCCTGGCCGATATGAACGCCGTCGCAGCCGGTTTCGAACGCCAGGTCGGGGCGATCGTTGAGCAGCACGGCGATGCCGCGCTTCTGGGCCGGCGGGCGCAGAAGGTCGACCACCCGGGCCAGATCGTCGTCGGCCAGGTTCTTCAGGCGGATCTGCACGCAGGCGACGTCGCCGGCGTCCAGGGTGGCCTCCCAGGTCTTCACCCATTCATACGGGTTCTCGATGACCGGCGGGGTGATGAGGTATAGGCGGCTGGAATTGGTAGAAATGGCTTTGGCCCCTTGCGGCAGGAAACGGCGTTGGCGACCGTTGAAACACGACTGGGCGGTGGGTGCAACGGTTTCTCATGTGCTGGGCCTCGGCCCCACGCAAAGGGCGTAGCCGCTGCCTCGAAAGGGTCACAATCCGTCCCTAATCCCGCCACCGGCGCCGGTGAACATCCGTCTTGCCGGCGGGATGGTCCGCCGATCAGACAAGAAAAGTCAGGAAGGAAGCTTTCCCATGCGCTTCGCCCGTATCGCCGCCGCCGCCCTGGTTTCCGCCTCGCTGATGCCGTTCGCGGCGCTGGCCCAAGGCGCCACTCCCGCCACCCCGGCGACCCCCGCCAAAGGCGAAACCCACGTCCAGAAGCACGAGAAGTCGCACGCCAAGACCGCCGCCGCCAACGCCCAGCATGCCGCCGCCAAGGCCGAGGACAAGGCCGCCGCGTCGTCGGCGCTGAAGCGGTAGATCACGCTGTTCCACAGCTTGCCGCCGATCTTATCCCCGTCGACGGCAAGGCTGGGACGGACGACGCGGGCTCCGACGGCTTTCCCTCAGGCGTCCAAGCCCGCGTCGTCCGCCCCCAGCCAATCGCGGCATGCGGCGGCTGGCTGAGAAACTTCCAGCAGGTCCAGCACCGCCGGTCCGTCCGTTTCCACCCGGGTGCCGGCCTGCCGGGCGATGTCGGCCAGCTTTTCGCGCACGTCCTGGGCCACATTCACCATCACCGGCCCCGCGCCGGTGCGGAGCGCTGCCAGCGCCAGCCCGGCGGACGGGCCGCAATCCAGCACGCCCTCGAAACGCATGTCGGGGAATTGCCGCGCAGCCATCCCCATCAATTCCCGCCACCAGCCGATACCCACGGACAACGCCACCGGGCTGACCAGCGTCACCGGCCGGCCCAGTTCGCGCGCCTGGCTCAGGGCTGCCTGCACATGTTCGGACCCGTGGACGCGGATGCGCTTCACTTGCCGGCTTCGGCGATCACCTTGCCGGGGCTGGTGAAGGCCAGGGAGTGGGGGCCGAAGAAATAGGCGTTGACCACCTCGACGATGGGGGCCGAGATGGCGCGGTCGGCGGTCCATTCCACCACGAAATTGGCGCCGGTTCCGCCGGCATCGTCCTTATGCTCGACGAACACGTCGGTCGAGGCCATGGGGCCAAGCTGCGCCGCCTGCGGCAGGTATTCGCGGATCAGCTTGCCGGCGGTGTCGTAATAGCGCACCGAGCGCACCGTCAGCCCATGGCCGGGGTCGGTGTTGCGGATGGACAGCATGGACGACAGCAGCAGCGTCTGCGGCTTGCCCTTGCCGTCCAGATTGCCGTGCCAAATGTGGGAATAGACCGGCACATAGACGCTTTGGCCTCGGCTCTGGGACACCGGCTCGGTGGCCAGGGCGGGCAGCGAGAACAGCAGGGCGGCGATCAGGGCGAACAAGCGGCGCATGGGTGTCTCCGGACGGTGCGGGTCCAGCCTAGCCGTGGGGCGGAACCTGTCAAGGCGGGCTTGCGTTGACACATCAAGGCTTCGGCCCTAACCTCGCAGCCCAATTCAAAAAGTTCGGGGGACCCCGAGTGTCCGAGCATAACACGGCAGCGTTGAGCCGCACCGCCGAAGCGGTGCAGCGCCTGGGCGTGGCCATCGACCGGCTTGAGTCAGCCAGCGCCCGCGTCGGCGCCGGCGATCTGTTGTTGGCGGGCGAACTGCGCGACGCCCGCGATCGGCAGGCGCTGATGGAGGAAACCACTCGCGTGGTCGCCCGGCGGCTGGACGGCGCTATCGACCGGCTGCGCATCCTGCTGGAGGAATAAGCCGTGGCGGTCGTCAACCTAACCATCAACGGCCGGGTCTACGAGATCGCCTGCGACGATTCGCAGGTGGGCCGGGTCAACGACTTGGGGCGCGAGGTCGATACCCGCGCCCAGTCGCTGCTCAAGCAGATAGGCAACGTCCCCGATGCGCGCCTGCTGGTCATGGTCAGCCTGATGCTGGCCGACGAACTGGCGGAAAGCCGCGAACAGCTGAAGGCCGCCAGCGGCGCCGTCGCCGCCGCCGCCGATGGTGACGTCCGGCTGGCCGAAGGGATCGAGGCGCTGGCCGCGCGCATCGAGGGCATTGCGGATCGGCTGGAAAGAGCCTAGCTTTAAGACGGAGCGGTTTGCTGCGCGGTGCGTCAGGCAGCTAATGTCCCTGGGGCGATAACGATCCTCTCGGGAGCTGTCCCTGCCGGAACCGTGGTTCCGGTACATGGCGCCCACCTGATTAGTCAGGCCACGGAGGACTTACAACGCCAACGGCCGAGGTGGCGCCGCTCCGCCTATCTTCCCCATGACTGAACAAGCCGACCTCGTCTCCCTCAAGAAATCGTTGCGCGCCCATCAGGCGATGGTGCGCGAGCGCGCCTGCGCCGAAAGCGGTGAGGCCGCGGCACGGGCGGTTGCCGCGCTGGCGCCGCGCCTGGGCATTGCCGCCGGGGCTGCCGTCGCCGCCTATTGGCCCATGGGGGACGAGCTTGACCCGCGCCCGCTGATGCGTGCGTTGGCGGCCCAGGGTTGCCGTCTGGCGCTGCCGGTGGTCACCGCGCGCGGCAGCCGGCTGGATTTTCGCGCTTATGCCTTTGGCGACGCCCTGGAACCGGGGCTGCACGGTACCGTTCATCCGGAATTGGCGTCGCCGCCGGTGGTCCCCGACGCCTTGCTGGTGCCGTTGCTGGCCTTCGACCGTGGCTGCTTCCGCCTTGGCTATGGCGGCGGCTACTATGACCGAACACTGGAATTCTTGCGAAAAAATGCCCAAGTTAAGGCCGTTGGGCTGGCCTTCGCCGTCCAGGAGGTCGCCGCCGTTCCCCGCGACGGTCACGACCAACGCCTGGATGCCATCGCCACCGAACGCGGATTGATCACGCCGGAGACACCATGAGACTTCTTTACCTGGGTGACGTGGTGGGGCGTGCCGGTCGCGACGCGGTGGTGGAAAAGTTGCCCGAGATCCGCCGCCGGCTGGAACTGGACTTCGTGGTGGTGAACGGTGAGAACGCCGCCCACGGCTTCGGCATCACCCCGAAAATCTGCGAGGAATTCTATGCCGCCGGGGTGGACGTGCTGACGCTGGGCAACCATTCCTGGGACCAGCGCGAGATCATGCCCTATATCGACGGCGACCCGCGCCTGCTGCGCCCGGCCAATTATCCCGCCGGCACGCCGGGCAAGGGAGTCGGCGTCTATGCGCTGCCGCGCGGGCGCAAGGTCATGGTCATCCAGGTGATGGGGCGCCTGTTCATGGACCCGCTGGACGATCCCTTCGTGGCGGTCGAGCGCGAACTGGCGCGGGTGCGCCTGGGCGCGGCCGGCGGTGGCGCCGACGCCATCATCGTCGACGTCCATGCCGAAGCCACCAGCGAGAAAATGGCGCTGGGCCACACGGTGGACGGCCGCGCCAGCCTGCTGGTGGGCAGCCATTCCCATATCCCCACCGCCGACACCCAGATCCTGCCGGGCGGCACCGCCTATCAGACCGATGCCGGCATGTGCGGCGACTACGATTCGGTCATCGGCATGCGCAAGGAACCCGCCATCCACAAGTTCGTCCGCAAGATTCCGGGCGAGCGGCTGTCGCCCGCCGACGGTCCGGGCACCATCTGCGGCGTCATGGTGGAAACCGACGATCGCACCGGCCTGGCGGTCAAGGTGGGGGCGTTGCGCCTGGGGCCGCGTCTGGCGGAAGCATGGCCGGCCTGACGGCCGGGCCTCTTCCGCTTGAACGCAAAACTTGCCATAGTGCCCGGATTCAGCCCTTCGCTGTCTCTGTCGTAGCCCTGTGCCTACAAGATATGGTATAGGCAGCGCCAAATCATTCCTCTGAACCAGGATCAGTCCGAGTTATGGCCGGCCATTCCCAATTCAAGAACATCATGCACCGCAAGGGCGCGCAGGATGCCAAGCGCGCCAAGGTCTTCACCAAGCTCATCCGCGAGTTGACGGTTTCCGCCAAGTCGGGCCAGCCCGACCCGGCCATGAACCCGCGTCTGCGCGCCGCCATCCAGGCCGCGCGCGCCGCCAACATGCCCAAGGACACCATGGAACGCGCCATCAAGCGCGGTGCCGGCGGTGAAGACGGCGCCAATTACGAGGAAGTGCGCTACGAGGGCTACGGCCCCGGCTCGGTTGCCATCATCGTCGAGGCGCTGACCGACAACCGCAACCGCACCGCCTCGGAAGTGCGCTCGGCGTTCTCGAAGAACGGCGGCGCCATGGGCGAATCCAATTCGGTGTCGTTCATGTTCGACCGCGTCGGCGCCATCCGCTATCCGGCGGCGGCCGCCTCGGCCGAAGCGGTGTTCGAAGCCGCGCTGGAAGCCGGTGCCGACAACGTGGAATCCGACGACGAGGGCCACGAGATCACCTGCGCCCCCGACGATCTGGCGACGGTGCGCGACGGCCTGGAAGCCAAGTTCGGCACTCCCGAATACGCGCGCCTGGACTGGCGTCCGCAGACCACCGTGCCGGTGGCCGACGAGGACGTGGCCAAGACGCTGCTGAAGCTGCTGGACGTTCTGGAAGACAACGACGACGTCCAGCGCGTTCAGGCCAATTTCGAAATCCCCGACGACATCATGGAGCGTCTGGGCTAAGGGCCCAATCCCCTTGCCACGTCATGCCCGGGCTTGTCCCGGTCATCCATGGATCGCCGGGTCAAGCCCGGCGATGACGTGAGGGGGGGCGGCGAGGGGGGACGTGCCGTGAGAGTGTTGGGCTTGGACCCGGGGCTGCGCATCACCGGGTGGGGAATCGTCGATGCCGAGGGTACCCGCCTGCGCCATGTGGCCGACGGGGTCATCAAGTCCGACGACAAGCTGACGCTGGCCGAGAGACTGGTGCAGTTGCACCGGGGCGTGCTGGCGATCATCGCCCAGTGGACGCCCGAGGAAGCGGCGGTGGAAGAAACCTTCGTCAACAAGAACCCGGAAAGCACCCTCAAGCTGGGACAGGCGCGCGGTGCCGTGCTGCTGGCTCCGGCGCTGTCCGGGCTGATGGTGGGCGAGTATGCCCCCGCCTCGGTCAAGCAGGCGGTGGTCGGCACCGGCCGCGCCCAGAAGGAACAAGTGGGCATGATGGTGCGCACGCTGCTGCCGGGCTGCCTGGTCAAAAGCCCCGACGCCGCCGACGCGCTGGCGGTCGCCATCTGCCATGCCCACCACCTGAACACGGCGCGCCGGCTGGCGCGGGCGGTGGTGTGATGATCGCCAAGCTCAAGGGCCTGATCGACAGCGTGGGCGAGGATTTCGCCGTCATCGACGTCAACGGCGTCGGCTATCTGGTGTTCTGCTCGGCCAAGACCCTGGGCAAGCTGGCGGTGGGCGAGGCGGCGGCGCTGCACATCGAAACCCATGTGCGCGAGGATCACATCCACCTGTACGGCTTCCTGGAGGTGGCCGAGCGGGAATGGTTCAATCTGCTGACCACGGTGCAGGGGGTGGGGGCCAAGGTCGGCCTGTCCATCCTGTCGGCGGCGACGCCGGAACAGTTGCTGCAAACCATCGCCGCGCAGGACAAGGTGACGCTGACCCGCGCCAACGGCGTCGGCCCCAAGCTGGCCGTGCGCATTCTGACCGAGTTGAAGGACAAGGCCGGCAAGATCGCCCTGGGCGGGTTCGCCCCTGCCGGGGTGGCCCAGGCGGTGGCCGGCGCCGCGCCCATGCCGCAGGCGGCGGGCGGCGTGATGGAAGACGCCATCTCGGCCCTGGTCAATCTGGGCTATCGCCGGCTGGAAGCGTTCGAAGCGGTGGGCAAGGTCGCCCGCGAACAGGGTGAGGATGCCAACAGCTCGACCCTGATCCGGCTGGCGCTCAAGCAATTGGGCAAGGATCTGGCGCGATGACCGATCGCATGGTGTCGCCCGAGCGCAGCCCCGCCGATGTGGAAACCCACCTGCGGCCGCAGACGCTGGACGACTTCACCGGCCAAAAGCAGGTGCGTGAGAACCTGAAGATTTTCATCGCCGCCGCCCGCGCCCGTGGCGAGGCGCTGGACCACACCCTGTTCTACGGCCCGCCCGGCTTGGGCAAGACCACGCTGGCGCAGATCGTGTCCAAGGAATTGGGGGTGGGCTTCCGCGCCACCTCGGGGCCGGTGATCGCCAAGGCCGGCGACCTGGCGGCGCTGCTGACCAATCTCGAGCCGCGCGACGTGCTGTTCATCGACGAGATCCATCGCCTTAATCCTGCCATAGAGGAGGTTCTCTATCCGGCGATGGAGGATTTCCAATTGGATTTGATCATCGGTGAGGGCCCGGCGGCCCGCTCCGTCCGCATTGATTTGCCCCCCTTCACCCTGGTGGGGGCCACCACGCGCTCGGGTCTCTTGACCACCCCGCTGCGCGAACGCTTCGGCATTCCCTGCCGCATGACCTTCTACACC
>DATGXU010000254.1:0-9050 GCA_035298685.1 Magnetospirillum sp.
ATCAACGCCCGGCAAGCCGCCGCCATGGCTGAACAAGAGGCGTTCCGGCGCGAGCTGGCGCTGGCCGCCGACATTCAGCGCGCCATGCTGCCGCCGCCGCAAGCGGCGGCCTTCCCCATCCATGGCGTCAACCGGCCGGCGCGGGGGGTGTCGGGTGATTTTTTCGACGTGGTGACGCTGCCCGACGGGCGGCTGGCCTTTGCCATCGCCGACGTCTCGGGCAAGGGCATGAATGCCGCCCTGCTGATGGCCAAGACCGCCAGCCTGTTCCGCTGCCTGGCCAAGCGGCTGGACGGCCCCGGCGCGCTGCTGACCGCCATCGACGCCGAGTTGGCGGAAACCGGCTCGGCCGGCATGTTCGTCACCATGGTGGCCGGCGTGCTGGACCCCGCCCGCGGCCATGTGGTGCTGGCCAATGCCGGGCACGAGCCGCCCTTGCTGCTGCGCGGCGCCACCGCCCAATGGCTGGAGGGCGGCCTGCCGCCCTTGGGCATCGATCCGGCGCTGTTCCTTTCGGGCTGTCCCGAGAGCCATGTCGATCTGGCGGGCGGCACGCTCTATCTGTTCACCGATGGACTGACCGAGGCCAAGGACGACGACGGCCGCATGCTGGGCGCCGAGGGCGTGCCGCCGCTGTTGCTGCGCCATGCGGCGCTGCCGGCGCCCGAGCGGCTGGCGGCGGTGATGGACGAGATCGCCACCGACGGAATGGCCTTGCGCGACGACCTGACCATGCTGGTGGTGGAGGACCGCTCCGTGAGCCCGGTACCGTGCGCCCTGGATCGCCTGTTTCCGGCCCGCCCCGACCGCCTGTGCGACATCCGCCACGCGGTGGCCGAAGCCGCCGTCGGGATGGGCTGCCCCGAGCACGCCGTGCTCGACGTGGTGCTGGCGGTGGACGAAGCGTGCCAGAACATCATCCGCCATGCCTATGGCGGCCGCGACGGCGACATTCAGGTGCGATTGTGGCGCGACGGCCAGAACCTGGTGGTGCGGCTGATCGACTTTGCCGCGCCGGTGGATTTTTCCCGCATCTCGCCTCGCCCCCTGGACGAAGTGCGCCCCGGCGGCTTAGGAATTCATTTCATCCGCGCGGTGATGGACGAGGTGGCGTTCATGCCCCCGCCCGTCGGCGCCGGCAACATGCTGCAAATGGTCAAGCGGATCGGTGACCCATGAAACTGGAAACGAATGAACGCGACGGTGCCGTGGTGGTGGCCCTGGCGGGCGAGATCGACCTGCAGCATTCGCCGGACGTGCGCCGCCGGCTGATGGAGCTGATGTTCGAACGCCGCGACGTGCTGGTGGACCTGGCGCGGGTGATCTACATCGACAGTTCCGGCATCGCCAGCCTGGTCGAGGCCTATCAGATGGCGCGCAAGAACGCGACCCGCTTCGTGCTGGTGGCGGTCAGCCAGCCGGTGTTGCGGGTGCTGCAACTGGCACGCCTGGACAAGGTGTTCACCCTGGCCGACAGCGTTGAAGCCGCCCTGGCCGGCTAGCCCCCAGATGCCGTCGCGCCTGCACGCCCTGTTGGATCGCCTGGGCCACGCCACCATCCGCGCGGTCGAGGAATTCGGCTTCGCCGCCAGCCTGTTCGGCGAGGCGTTGTGGTGGCTGGCGATGGGCCGCGCCCGCCGCCAGCCGGTGCGCATGGCGCCCATTTTGGCTCAGGCCATGGAAATCGGTATCGCCGCCCTGCCCATCATCACCGTGCTGGCGGGCACCATCGGGCTGATGCTGGCGATCCAGGGCATCTATACCCTGCGCACCTTCGGCGCCGAAAGCCGTGTCACCCTGGGCATCGCGCTGTCCACCGTGCGCGAATTCTCGCCGCTGATCACCGGCATCCTGGTGGCCGGGCGCTCGGGCAGCGCGCTGGCGGCACGGCTGGGCACCATGCGCATCAACCAGGAAGTGGACGCGCTGACCGTCATGGGCATTTCGCCGGTGCGCTTTCTGGTGGTGCCGCCGCTGGTGGCCATGGCGGTGATGATGCCGCTGATGACGCTGTGGGCCGATCTGGTCAGCCTGTTCGCCGCCGGGCTTTACGTCTCGGCCCAGTTGCAGACCTCGCTGGCCGCCTATGGCGACGAATTGCTGACCATCCTCAGGCTCAACGATTTCATGCACGGGCTGGCGAAAAGCTCGATCTTCGCCGCGCTGATCACCATCGTCGGCGTGGTCAATGGCGCCTCGGTGTCGGGCGGCGCCGAGGGGGTGGGGCGGATGACCACGCGGTCGGTGGTGCATGCCATCTCGGCCATCATCATCACCGACATGGTGTTCGCCTTCATGGTGACGCGATGACCGCCGCCGCCAATTCCGTCGAGGTCCGCAACCTGCAGACCTATTACGGCCACCGCCACATTCTCAGGAACGTGTCGCTGGAGGTGCGCCAGGGCGAGATCTTTGTCATCATGGGCGGCTCGGGCTCGGGCAAGACCACCCTGCTCAATCACCTTTTGGGGCTGCTGACCCCCAGTTCGGGCTCGATCCGCCTGTTGGGCCGCGACATCAATGCCATCGATCCGGTGGACAAGCAGGATCTGCGCACCAAGATGGGGGTGGCGTTCCAGTCGGGGGCGCTGTTTTCCAGCATGAGCGTGGGCGACAATATCGCCCTGCCGTTGCGCGAGCACACCAATCTGGACGAAACCACCATCGGCATCGTCACCCGCCTGAAGCTGGAGGTGGTGGCGCTGGCCGGGTTCGAGCACCTGATGCCGGCCGAGCTGTCGGGCGGCATGATCAAGCGCGCCGCGCTGGCCCGCGCCATCGTCATGGACCCCAAGCTGCTGTTCTGCGACGAGCCCTCGGCGGGGCTCGATCCGGTGGTGGCCGCCAGCATCGACGATCTGATCCTGCGCCTGCGCGACGCCATGGGCATGAGCATCGTGGTGGTGACTCACGACCTGGATTCGGCGTTCAAGATCGCCGACCGCATCTGCGTTCTGGACAAGGGCGAGGTATTGGCGCTGGGATCGGTGGATGAAATCCGCGCCTCGCCCAACGAGCGCATTCAGAATTTGCTGAACCGCCGCACCGAGGAGGCCGAGGTCGATCCCGACGCTTACCTGCGCCGGCTGATGGGCATCAAGGAAGGGGAAGAGGACGAGCCCCAGGGGAAGCCGTTATGAAGGACGTGCGCATCAACTACGTGATCGTGGGCGGCTTCGTGCTGTCCATGCTGGCGGCGCTGCTGGTGGTGGTGGCGCTGCTGACCGGCCGTACCGGCTCGACCGACACCTACATCACCCATCTCAACAACGTGAACGGCGTCAAATACGGCACCAAGGTCACCTATGAAGGCTTCGTGGTCGGGCTGGTGGAAGACATCGTGCCCCTGCGCGCCGATGGCCGCACCAGCTTTCGGGTGGTGATGTCGGTGCGCGAAAGCTGGCCCATCCCCGAGGGCTCGGTGGCCCGCGTTGCCGCCTCGGGCATCCTGTCGGCCATGACCGTGGACATCAAGGGCGGCAGCTCGGAAAAGATGCTGGCCCCCGGCTCGCAGATCCCCGGCGGGCCGGCGGCCAACATCTTCGCCGTCATGAACGACATGGCCGGTCAGGTGGCGGTGCTGAACCAGCAAGGGCTGCTGCCGTTGCTGGCCAACATCAACCAGCGGGTCGACAGCCTGGGCGCGCTGCTGGAAAAGCAGGCCCCCGACCTGCTGGCCAATTTGCTGGCCATCAGCTCGGACTTGGCGGTGAAGACGCCGCGCATCACCAGCGACGTGCAGAAGATGACCGGCACCCTGTCGGGTCAGGTGGTCACCGACCAGAACGCCCAGAAGATCAGCCAGTCCCTGGCCGACGTGGCGGAACTGACCGCCGGGCTGCGCGACAGCCGCAAAAAGGTGGATGCGGTCTTGACCGCGCTGGACAAGACGATGGAAAAGAACGGCCCGGTGGTGGACGCCTCGCTGAAGGATCTGCGCTACAGCCTGCAAAGCGTTGCCCGCAACATCGACTCGGTGACCTACAACCTGGAAAGCACGAGCCGTAACTTCAACGAATTCAGCCGCCAGCTGCGCGAGAACCCCGGAGTGCTGATCGGCGGCACCAAGCCGCGCGACGAAGCGCCGGGGCGGCGGTAAGGGTGGAGATCACAAGGGTGCGTTGGTCATGAACTATCCCCGCCCGAGCGTCATGGGCATGGCGGCGATTTGCGCCGCGTTGGCGGCTTGCGCCTCGCCGGCGCCGCCGCGCGACAATTTCTATCGGCTGGATGCGGTGCCGCGCGTGGCGGCAGTGCAGCGCGCGGTGCTGCCCGGCGTGCTTGAGGTCAACCGCCCCGACGTGGACGGAGTGCTGACCGAACGCGGCCTGGCCTATCAGGAAAAGGACGGCGCGCTGGCGCGCTATTCCTATGATCTGTGGAGCGACGCGCCCGCCACCGCGCTGCAATTGGCGCTGGCGGAAACCCTGCGCGACGCCCATGCCGCCGAGCAGGTGGTCACCCCCGATCTGCGGGTGCCGCCGGACTGGATGGTGCGCGGGCGGCTGTTTCGTTTCGAATACCTGCCCAGCCAGGGCAAGGTGGCGGTAAAGCTGCAATTGGCCGTGGTGTCGGCGCGTGACGGCACGCTGGTGCTGCTGGAAACCTATGCCGCCGAGCCGGCGGTGCAAGGCGCCGGCCCGGAAGCCGCCGTCGCCGCGCTCAACCATGCCACCGCCGACATCTATTCCCGCTTTGTCGCCGATTTGGCCAAAGCCCCCATCCCGGTGCGTCATCCATGAAATCCCGTTCGTTCAAGCGTTCCCATTCGCCAGCCCGCGCCAAGGCCAAGGCCAAGGCGCCGCCCGCCCGTTCGGTCGAGGTCGAGATCGAGGAGATCGGCGCCCGCGGCGACGGCGTCGCCCGCCTGGGCGGCGAACAGGTGTTCGTGCCCTTCACCGTGCCGGGCGACCGCGTGGTGGCGCGGGTGGAAGGCCGGCGGGGCGAGGGCCTTGCCGCCGCGCTGATCGAGGTGGTGGCCGCAGGGCCGGGGCGAGCCCAGCCGCCCTGTCCGCATTTCGGCCGCTGCGGCGGCTGCGCCTTGCAGCACGTCGATGACGCGCTGTATGCCGACTGGAAGCGGGGCCTGCTGGTGACCCAACTGGCCCGCGCCGGGCTGGGCGACGTGCCGGTGGGCGCCCTGGTGCGGGTGCCGCCGGGCAGCCGTCGCCGCGCTGCCTTCGCCTTCAACCGCCGCAAGGGACAGACGGTGCTGGGCTTCAACGCGCGGGCCAGCCACGCGGTGATCGATCTTGAGGCCTGCCTGCTGCTGGAAGCGCCGCTGATGGCCCTGCTGCCGCCGTTGCGCGCCATGCTGGCCGAGATCGTCGCCGATGGCGAGGATGGCGACGTGGTGGTGACGCTGACCGAAAACGGCCTGGACGTGCTGGTGGAGGCCGACGCCCGCCTGGATTTGTTCGACCGCGAGCGTCTGGCCGCCTTTGCCGACGCGCAAGACCTGGCCCGGCTGTCGTGGCGTCGGCCGGGGGCGGGGTTCGTCGATCCCATCGCGCGGCGCCGTCCCGCCCTGGTGCGCTTCGCCGGCGTGGCGGTGGAACCGGTGCCCGGCGGCTTCCTGCAACCCACCAAGGGCGGCGAGCTGGCCATTGCCGAGGCGGTGGTGGCGGCGGTGGGTAAGGCCGAAACCGTGGCCGATCTCTATTCCGGCTGCGGCAGCTTCACCTTTCCGCTGGCGGTGGGCGGCCGCGTGGTTCACGCGGTGGAAGGCGAGGAAGCCCCCATCCGTGCCCTGGAAGCCGCCGCCAACGCCCATGGCCTGCGCGTGACCGCCGAGGTGCGCGACCTTGCCCGCCGCCCCTTGCTGGCGCCGGAACTCAAGAAGTTCCAGGCGGTGGTGTTCGATCCGCCGCGCGCGGGTGCTTCCGCTCAGGCCGAGCAATTGGCCGAAGCCGGGCCGGGGCTGGTGGTGGCGGTGTCGTGCAACCCGGCGACCCTGGCGCGCGACCTGAAAATCCTGCGTGACGGCGGCTATGTCATCGACGCGGTGACGCCCATCGACCAGTTTCCCTTTTCCGCCCATCTGGAGGCGGTGGCGGTTTGCCGCCGTTAGGCTGCATGGAACAGCTGATTGCCGAGTACGGGTATTGGGCGGTGCTGGCCGGCACCTTCTTCGAGGGCGAAACCGTGCCGGTGCTGGCCGGCTTCGCCGCGCACGAGGGCATGCTGCGGCTGGATGTGGTGATGCTGTGCGCCTTCGCCGGCTCGTTCGCCGGTGATCAGGTGTGGTTCTGGGTCGGCCGCCGCTATGGCAAGACCTGGCTGCACAAGCACCCGAAAAGCGCCGCCGCCGCCGCCCGCGTCGGCAAGCTGCTGGATCGCTGGGGCGACTGGTTCGTGCTGTCGTTCCGCTTTCTGTACGGCCTGCGCGCCGTCAGCCCTATCGCCATCGCGCTGTCATCCATTTCCGCCGTGCGCTTCGCTGTCCTCAATCTGATTTCGGCGGCGGTGTGGGCGGTGGCGGTGGGCGGACTGGGCTATGTGTTCGGCCACGCCATCGAAGGCATGATGGGCCGGCTGAAGGTGTGGGAACACCGCATCCTGGCGGCCCTGGCCATCGCCGTGGCGATCTTCGTCATCCACCGCCTGGTGCGGGGCAGGATCAAGAAAAACGATCCCTCTCCCGCCGTGCGGGAGAGGGATTGAAAGAGAGAATTAGCCCTTGGTCGGCACCATCAGGGTGGCTTCGCCGTCCAGCACGACCTTTTCGCCCACCGAACAGGTGGTCTTGAAGGTGGCGAACTTCTTTTCCGGGGCCAGCGCGGTGACTTCCACCCGGGCCATCACGGTGTCGCCGATCTTCACCGGCGCCTTGAACTTCAGGCTCTGGGAAACGTAGATGCAGCCCGGGCCCGGCAGCTTGGTGCCGAAGACGGTGGAAATGAACGCGGCCGACAGCATGCCGTGGGCGATGCGGCCCTTGAACATGGTGCCCTTGGCGTATTCCTCGTTCAGGTGGACCGGGTTGGTGTCGCCGGAAACGCCGGCGAACGCCGCGATGTCGGCTTCGGTGACGGTCTTGCCGAACACGGCCGACTGGCCGATCGACAGTTCCTCGAAATAATAGCCGTTCAGGGTATCGCCGCTCATTCCACGCTCCTCTGGGTTATTGGCCGCCGCTGGCGACGCGTATGATGCGGTGCAGTATAGACATGGGCGGGATGCCCCACAACCCGACCCAAGGCGATTTCCCATGGTTGCAACATAAGGCACCCTGTGGCGGAATGGCGGCCCCGAACCCGAAAAGGATCGCGCCCGTGCGTTTGCGCCCTCATGCTCTTGGCCTGCTTGTGCTGCTGTCCGGCTGCGCGCCGTCCACCGTGCCGTGGCAGAATCCCGACATCCCCAAGGAGCAATGGAGCCGCGACTGGAGCGCCTGCCGCCGCTGGGCCGAGGCCCAGGCCGGCTATCGCGAGGATGACGGCGGCCCCAGCGCCTTGCGCGAGTATGACCGTGCCCAGGCCAAGCGCCAGATCCAGGGCTACGCCAATCTGTGCATGACCGATCGCGGCTACACCCCCGCCCCCAAGAAGTGAAGGTTGCCATGCGTGTCGCCCTGACCCTGATCGCCCTGCTGGCCGCGTTTCCCGCGCTGGCCGAGGACCTGCCGCAATTCCCCAAGGCGGCGCCGCCCGAGCCGCTGCCCGAGCCGTTCTGCGACACCCGCGCCGCCAATACCGGCGACTGGCTGCTGGGCCGGTGGGTGGCGCCGCAAAGCCGGTGGGAGTTCACCCGTTCGGGGTCGGGCATCGCCTGGACGCTGGACCGCAAGGGCGGCATGAACCAGGATTTCGGCTGGCAGGACGGCACCCAGATCACCGGCACCGTCGAGGCGGCGACCGGCTGCACCGTGGCGCTGGTGGCGGGGCAGGGGGCGTTCAGGTTCGAGGGCGTGCTGACCGAATCGGGCAAGCTTTACGGTTTCGCCACCAGCCGCAAGGGCGAGGTGGTCCGCTTCACCCTGCGAAGGGAGCGATAAAGTATGGGGTGGCCATACGGATGTAGCCCTGTGCGCGGAATGGGGGCGGGTGCATACTCGACCATAATAAGGTGCGAACAGGGGCACTGGTCCGAATGGCTGTATTCGCGTTGCCGGGTCGAAGGCTCGACTGGCACATAATCGTTCTCGGCATGGTGCTGGCGGTCGTCACCGCCACGCGCGCGTACAGCTACCTGCTTTTTCACACCCTGGTGGAAACGTTCCTGGTGGTCGTCGCGCTGACGGCCTTCGCCCTGGCGTGGAACACGCGCCGGCACCTGGACAATCCGGTGCTGCTGGTGGTGGGCATGGCCCTGGGGCCGGTGGCGGTGCTGGATATCCTGCACATGCTGGCGTTCAGGGGCATGGGCATCTTTCCCGCCGACGCCAATCTGCCCACCCAATTGTGGATCGCCCAGCGCAGCCTTGCCGCCGCCAGCATGCTTGCCGCCGCCCTGGTGGGCGGACGGCGTGTCGCGCCGCGGCATGCCTTGGGCATCGCGACCGCGGTCGGCGTTGCCCTGGCGGTGCTGATTTTCACTGGGTATTTTCCCGATTGCTACGTGGCGGGGCAGGGGCTGACCCGGTTCAAGCTGTCGGCCGAATACGCCATCATGGCGGCCTTTGCCGTCACCATCTGGCGGCTGTGGCGGTTGCGCGATCTGTTCCCGCCGCCGCTGCTGCGGTTGCTGCTGGCCGCCAGTGCGCTGTCGTTGATCGAGGAAGCGGCGTTCACCCTGTACGTCGACGTGTTCGGGCTGCTGAACCTGATCGGCCATCTGGTGGCCGTGGTGGTGGGGATGCTGTTGTATTCCGGCCTGATCCGCTATGGGCTGGCCCATCCTCAGGAAGCCTTGTACGGCCGCCTGAACGATTTGAACGCGCGCCTGACCGACGCGGCGCTGCGCGACAACGAACGGGCGGCGCTGGCGCTGGAAACCGTGGATGGCGGGGCGTGGGAATGGGACATGGCCTCGCCCGAGCGCCCGCTGTCGGCGCGCCATGCCCAGTGGCTCGACCTGCCGCCCGGCCAGACGGCCACCGTCGAAATGTG
>DATGXU010000255.1:0-17629 GCA_035298685.1 Magnetospirillum sp.
GATCTCGAGCCGGTCGCCGCCCGGCAGCCCCATCTGCGCCATGGTGGCCTTGATCCGCGCCTCGCGGCCGATCAGGATCGGCGTGCCATAGCCGGCGGCCTTGAACGCCAGGGCGGCGCGGATGGACTTTTCCTCTTCACCCTCGGCGAACACCACCCGGCGGGGGTTGGCCTTCACCTTCTCGGCGATGGCCTGCAGGCTGGCGGCGGTGGGGTCCAGGCGGGCCGACAGTTCCTTCTTGTACGCATCCATGTCGATGATGGGCTTGCGCGCCACCCCCGAATCCATGGCGGCCTTGGCCACCGCCAGCGGAATGGCGGCGATCAGGCGCGGATCGAACGGCACCGGGATGATGTATTCGGGTCCGTAACGAAGGCGGCGGCCGGCATAGGCGCGATCCACCTCGTCGGGCACGTCCTCGCGCGCCAGCTGGGCGATGGCCTGGGCGGCGGCGACCTTCATCTGGTCGTTGATGGTGCTGGCGCGCACGTCCAGCGCGCCGCGGAAGATATAGGGGAAGCCGAGGACGTTGTTGATCTGGTTGGGATAGTCCGAGCGGCCGGTGGCGACGATGGCATCCGAGCGCACCTGGCGCACCTCTTCCGGGGTGATTTCCGGATCGGGATTGGCCATGGCGAAGATAATCGGGCGCTCGGCCATGGCCTTGACCATGGCCGGAGTCACCGCGCCCTTGACCGACAGGCCCATGAAGACGTCGGCGCCCTCAAGCGCCTCGGCCAGGGTGCGGGCCTTGGTGGGGATGGCGTGGGCCGATTTCCACTGGTTCATGCCCTCGGTGCGGCCCTGATAGATCACGCCCTTGGTGTCGCACAGGGTGACGTTTTCGTGGCGGATGCCCGAGGCCTTGATCAGCTCGACGCAGGCGATGGCGGCGGCGCCGGCGCCGTTGACCACCACCTTGGTGTCCTCGATCCGCCGCCCGGTCAGATCCAGCGCGTTCAGCAGGCCGGCGGTGGCGATGATGGCGGTGCCGTGCTGGTCGTCATGGAACACCGGGATGTCCATGATCTCGCGCAGGCGGCTTTCGATGACGAAGCATTCCGGCGCCTTGATGTCTTCCAGGTTGATGCCGCCGAAGCTGGGGCCCAGGAAGCGGACGCAGTTCACGAATTCGTCGATGTCGCGGGTGTCGACCTCGAGGTCGATGGCGTCGATGTCGGCGAACCGCTTGAACAGCACCGCCTTGCCTTCCATCACCGGCTTGCCCGCCAGCGCGCCCAGGTCGCCCAGGCCCAACACGGCGGTGCCGTTCGAGATCACCGCCACCAGATTGCCCTTGGCGGTGTAGTCGTAGGCCAGCGACGGGTCCTTGGCGATGTGCAGGCAGGGAAAGGCCACGCCCGGGCTATAGGCCAGCGACAGGTCGCGCTGCGTCGTCAACGGCTTGGTCGGCACCACCTCGATCTTGCCGGGGCGCCCCGAGGCGTGCATCAGCAGGGTTTCACGCTCGAGATCGCCCGATGCACGATTGTCGGGGGTGCGGGTCTGGTCGGTCATGTCAAGGTCCTGCGCAACATTCCGGATAGCTGGGGCGGGCACAGCCCACAGGCGAGGTTTTAGCGCCCTTTGCGCTCGAACACATGGATATTTTGCGCGGCGGTGTCGTGCAATATGGCCTTGGCTCGGGCCTCGGCCGCCGGGTCGGCCACCGACACCCACAAGATGACGCTGCCGGCCGCCAACGCCTTGGAAAACTGCTCGGAATCGGGCAGGGCGGCGACCTCGTCCAGCAATTCCTTGGCCGCCGCACCGCCGACGCCCGCCGCCACCAGACCGGCGATCACCGCGCCCACCGGGCCGGCGGCCAGGGCGATCAGACCGGCGGCCACCAGGGGACCTTCATACTTCAGCTCGCCCACCAGGGCGACCAGCGCGTCCTTCCACGACTTGCCGGGCTGGGCGGTGGCGGTGTCGATGGATTCGTGCGACGACAGCACCGACAGGTCGGTGCGGACGAAACCGGCCTTGAACAACGCGTCGATGGCGGCCTGGAAATGGGCGCGGTCGGCGAAAGTGCCCACGACCTCGCGGGTCGGAGCGGTAGTGGAATTGGTGGCGGTCATGGGACCCTCCGTCGGTTGCCGGGGGAAATCATTGTGCGCCATCGCCGAACACCTGCATAGGGGCTGCGAAAGGGCGCCCACCATAGCCGGCCCCACCGCGCCCCGGTTTGAAACCTTTGTGACGCCTGGCAACCCTTGGGACGGCAGCCCGGGTTTGCGCGCGGCGGCGGGCATGCTAACGTGCGGCCCCGATCAGCCGCCATTCATTCCTGGATCAAAACCAGTGACCGCCGACACCCCGGACATTCCCGCCGACGCCACGCCCATGATGGCCCAGTACCTGGCCATCAAGCATGCCCATCCCGATTGCCTGCTGTTCTACCGCATGGGCGATTTCTACGAGCTGTTCTTCGACGACGCGGTCAAGGCGGCGGCGGCGCTGGACATCGCGCTGACCAAGCGCGGCAAGCATCTGGGCGAGGACATCCAGATGTGCGGCGTGCCGATCCGGTCGTACGAGGTGTACCTGTCGCGGCTGGTGCGCTCGGGCTTCAAGGTGGCCATCGCCGAACAGACCGAGGACCCGGCCGAGGCCAAGAAGCGGGGCGCCAAATCGGTGGTGGCGCGCGACGTCATCCGCGTGGTCACCGCCGGCACTTTGACCGAAGACAACCTGCTGGACGCCCGCGCCAACAATTACCTGGCGGCGCTGGCCGAGGCCCAGGGCGGGCTGGGGCTGGCCTGGATCGACGTCTCCACCGGCGATTTCGCCATGCAGGCGGTGGAGTTCGGCCAGCTGGCGGCTGCGCTGGCGCGCCTTTCGCCCGGCGAGCTGCTGGTGCCCGACCGGCTGCTGAACAGCCAATCGCTGTATGAGACCTGGGGCGAGTGGAAGGACGTGCTGACGCCGCTGCCCAGTGTCCGTTTCGATTCCGAAAATTCCCGCCGGCGGCTCGAGGCGCTGTATGGCGTCGGCGCGCTGGACGGCTTCGGCGCCTTTTCGCGGGCCGAGCTGGCGGCGGGCGGCGCCCTGGTGGACTACGTCGAACTGACGCAAAAGGGCAAGCTGCCCCGCCTGAACCCGCCGCGCCGGCTGGCGCAAGGGGCGGTGATGGAGATCGACGCCGCCACCCGACGCAACCTGGAACTGACCGAAACCCTGTCGGGCGAACGGCGCGGCAGCCTGCTGGCCACCATCGACCGCACCGTCACCGGCGCCGGCGCCCGGCTGCTGTCGGCGCGGCTGGCGGCGCCGCTGACCGACCCCGCCGCCATCGAGCGCCGGCTGGATTCCATCGCCTTCTTCGTCGATGCCGAAGGCGTGCGCGCCGCCATCCGCGACATCCTGAAACGCTGCCCCGACATCGAGCGCGCCCTGTCGCGCCTGAGCCTGGGGCGCGGCGGCCCGCGCGATCTGGCCGCCATCCGCGATGCCCTGGCCCAGGTGCCCGGCCTGCGCAACACCCTGGGCAACAGCGGACTCGAGGCGCCGCCGGCCGGCGTCGCCGAACTTGGCCGGAAACTGGGCGAGCATTCGGTGCTGGTGGATCGGCTGACCCGTGCGCTGGCCCCCGAACTGCCGCTGAACGCCCGCGACGGCGGCTTCATCCTGGAAGGCTATCACCCCGGCCTGGACGAGCTGAAGACGCTGCGGGCCGAGGGCCACGCCATGCTGATGCGGCTGGAACGCCGCTATGCCGAGGAAACCGGCGTCGCCAGCCTGAAGATCCGCCACAACAACATCATCGGCCATCACGTCGAGGTTCCGTCCAAGCAGGCGGACAAGCTGGACGACCGCTTCATCCACCGCCAGACCATGGCCAACGCGGCGCGCTACACCACCTCGGAACTGATCGAGCTGGCCGGCAAGATCCAGGGCGCCGCCGAACGGGCGCTGGCGCTGGAACTGGAATTGCTGGACGACCTGATCAAGGAGAGCGTGGCCCGCGCCGCCGACATCGCCGCCTGCGCCCGCGCCCTGGCCGGCCTGGACGTCGCCACCGCCCTGGCCGAGCTGGCGGTGGACGGCAACTGGACCCGCCCGGTGGTGGACGACAGCCTGACCTTCGACATTCGCGGCGGCCGCCATCCGGTGGTCGAGGCGGCGCTGGCCGCCGCCCATGCCGGCACCTTCGTCGCCAACGATTGCGACCTGTCCGACGGTCAGCGCCTGTGGCTGATCACCGGCCCCAACATGGCCGGTAAGTCCACCTTCCTGCGCCAGAACGCGGTGATCGCCCTGCTGGCCCAGATCGGCGCCTTCGTGCCCGCGCACCAAGCCCATATCGGCGTGGTCGACCGCCTGTTCTCGCGCGTGGGCGCCGCCGACGACCTGGCGCGCGGCCGTTCCACCTTCATGGTCGAGATGGTTGAAACCGCCGCCATCCTGAACCAGTCGGGCCCGCGCGCCCTGGTCATCCTGGACGAGATCGGCCGCGGCACCGCCACCTTCGACGGCCTGTCCATCGCTTGGGCGGTGGTCGAAAATCTGCACGAGGTCAACCGCTGCCGTGCCCTGTTCGCCACCCATTACCACGAGCTGACCCGGCTGGCGGCGCGGCTGCCGCAGCTGTCGTGCCACCAGATGCGGGTCAAGGAATGGCAGGGCGACGTGGTGTTCCTGCACGAGGTGGCGGCCGGTGCCGCCGACCGCTCCTATGGCATCCACGTGGCCCGGCTGGCCGGCCTGCCGCCCGCCGTGGTCCACCGCGCCGAGGAAGTGCTGTCGGCGCTGGAAAAGGGCGAGGAAAGCAATGCGGTCGCCCGGCTGGCCGACGACCTGCCGCTGTTCGCCGCCCTGGCCCGGCCCAAGCCGCGCCCCGCCGAGGCGGCGGCCGAACCCAGCAAGGCCGAGGAACGGCTGAAGGCGCTGAACCCCGACGAGCTGACCCCGCGCGAGGCGCTGGATATGCTGTACGAGCTGAAGGGGCTGGTCGGGTAAGGGGACGTTTGCCCACGTTCCGGGCACGCTTTGCCCTGCCTTTAAGCAATTCCAAAACGTGTGGATCGGGGTGGAAAACGGGACCTATAATCCGCCTCCCGCGTTTCCCATCTGGTGTTGCATGACCAAGATTCCCGCCCAGCGCGCCATCATCAACCGCCGAGCCCTGATCGAGCGACTGGACGAGGTGGTGGCCCTCGAGCTGCCCAAGGTCAAGCGCCGGTCCAAGGTGCTGGAGACCTTCAAGGAGACGCTGAACGCCGGCCGCGCCGAAATCCGCGGCCGTTTCGACAAGCGCGGCGACGGCGCCGAGACGGTGCGGGAAAACTGTTTCCTGATCGACCAGCTGATCCGGGTGGTCCACGATTTCGCCGCCGAGCACGAATTCCCCCAGGGCATCCGCACCACCGGCGAAGCCATGAGCCTGGTGGCGGTGGGCGGCTATGGCCGTGGCGAGCTGTGTCCGCAATCGGATATCGACCTGCTGTTCCTGACCCCCTACAAGCGCACCCCCTGGCACGAACAGATCGTCGAATACATCCTGTACATGCTGTGGGACATGGGGCTGAAGGTGGGTCATTCCACCCGCTCGGCCGACGAATGCGTGCGCCAGGCCAAGGAAGACCTGACCATCCGCACCGCGCTTTTGGAAATGCGCTGGGTGTGGGGCGACCAGGACCTGTTCGAGGAACTGCAGAACCGCTTCCGTAACGACGTCGTCGCCGGCTCGACCGAGGAATTCGTTGAATCCAAGCTGGCCGAGCGCGACGCCCGCCACGGCCAGATGGGCGACACCCGCTATGTGCTGGAACCCAACGTCAAGGAGGGCAAGGGCGGCCTGCGCGACCTGCACACGCTCTATTGGCTGGCCAAATACCTGTACCGGGTCAAGGAGGTGGGCCAGCTGGTGGATGCCGGGCTGATTTCCCGCGACGCGGTGAAACGCTTCACCAAGGCGCAGGATTTCCTGTGGACGGTGCGCTGCCACCTGCACTACCTGACCGGCCGCCCGGAAGATCGCCTGACCTTCGACGTGCAGCAGGAAATCGCCCGCCGCATGGGCTATGCCGACCGTGCCGGCAGCCGGGGCGTCGAACGCTTCATGAAGCACTTCTTCCTGGTGGCCAAGGACGTGGGCGATTTGACCCGGCTGTTCTGCGCCCTGGCCGAGGAACAGCAGAAGCGCAAGCCCAAGCTGCGGCTGGGCCGGCTGCTGTCGCTGCGGCGCGGCACCATCGCCGGCTTCCGCATGGACGGCGACCGCCTGACCTGCGCCGCCGACGACCAGTTCCACAAGGACCCGGTGGCGATGATCCGCCTGTTCCACACGGCGCTGGAACACGATCTGGACATCCACCCCAAGGCGCTGGACCTGGTGCACCGCAACCTCAAGCGCATCGACGCCGGCATCCGCGACGACCCCCAGGCCAACCGCCTGTTCCTGGGCATGCTGACCAGCCGCAAGAACCCCGAGGTGGCGCTGCGCCACATGAACGAAGCCGGCGTGCTGGGCCGCTTCATCCCCGATTTTCGCCGCGTCGTCGCCCAGATGCAGTACGACATGTACCACGTCTACACGGTGGACGAGCACACCCTGCAGGCGGTGGGCATCCTGCACGCCATCGAGAACGGCGAGCTGCGCGAGGAAGCGCCGGTTTCCTCCGAGATCATCCACAAGGTGGCGTCGCGCAACGTGCTGTATCTGGCGGTGATGCTGCACGACATCGCCAAGGGCCGCAACGGCGACCATTCGGTGCTGGGCGCCGAGGTCGCCATGAAGCTGGGGCCGCGCTTCGGCCTTTCCGAGGCCGAAACGGAAACCGTGGCGTGGCTGGTGCGCGAGCACCTGACCATGAGCCGCATCGCCTTCAAGCGCGACATCGACGACCCCAAGACCATCGCCGATTTCGTCGCGATGGTGCAAAGCCCCGAGCGCCTGCGCCTGCTGCTGTGCCTGACGGTGGCCGACATCCGCGCCGTCGGCCCCAACGTCTGGAACGGCTGGAAGGGCGGCCTGCTGCGCGAGCTGTATCTGCGCAGCGAGGAGATCATGCTGGGCGGTCTGGCGGCGGGCCGCGAATCCCGCATTCAGGGCGCCCAGGACGCGCTGCGCAAGGAACTGGCCGCCGCCAAGTGGCCGGCCGAGGAAATCGACACCCATCTGGCGCGTGGCTATCCCAATTACTGGACGTCGTTCGACACCATCACCCATCTGCGCCACGCCCGCCTGGTGCGCGAGGCCGAGGCCACCAAGGCGCCGCTGACGGTGGATTCCCGCGTCGACACCAAGCGTTGCGTCACCGAAATCACCGTCTACACCAGCGACCATCCCGGCCTGTTCTCGCAGATCGCCGGCGCCATGGCGGTGTCGGGGGGCAACATCGTCGACGCCAAGATCATCACCCTGGCCAACGGCATGGCGCTGGACACCTTCTGGATTCAGGATTCCGAGGGCGGCGCCTTCGATTCGCCGCCCAAGCTGGCCAAGCTGTCCGCGGTGATCGAGCAGGTGCTGTCGGGCCGCATGCGCCTGGACCGCGAGCTGGCGGCGCGCAAGGGCAAGCTGCCCAGCCGCGCCCACGTGTTCAAGGTGCCGCCGCGGGTGATCGTGGACAACAAGGCGTCGTCCACCCACACCCTGCTGGAACTGAACGGCCGCGACCGGCCCGGCCTGTTGTACGACCTGACCGCCGCCATGACCCGCGCCGGACTGCAGATCGCCTCGGCCCACATTTCGACCTATGGCGAGCGGGTGGTGGACGTGTTCTATGTGAAGGACATCTTCGGCCTGAAGGTCAGCCACGAGCGCAAGCTGGAGCAGGTGCGCAGCGAGCTGCTGAAGGCCCTGGAGGAACCCGCCCCCAAGCCGGCCAAGGCCGCCGAATAGGGAAGGCTGAAGCGGCCACGGTCATGACCGACAGCATCGTCGTCGATCTGGGCGGCCATACCGTTTCCGTAACGGTCAAGCGTTCGGCCCTGGCCCGGCGCATCAGCCTGCGCGTCGATCCGGCGCGCGGGGCGGTGCTGATGCTGCCGGCCAAGGCCCGGCTGGCCGAAGGCGAGCGGTTCCTGCTGGCCCATCGGGTCTGGCTGGCGGAGAAGCTGGCCCGCCTGCCCGGCAAGATCGCGCTGGGCGAGGGGGCCGAGGTGCCGCTGCTGGGGGTGCCGCACGCCATCCGCCACGTGCCGCAGGCCCGGCGCGGCGTATGGGTGGAAGACGGCGCCTTGCTGGTGTCGGGCCTGCCCGAGCATGTGGGGCGCCGGGTCGCCGACTTCCTGAAGGCCGAGGCGCGGCGCCTGATCGTGCCGCGCGCCCACGACATGGCCGCAAGGCTGGGCCGCAAGGTGGCGCGCATCACCGTCAAGGACACCCGCTCGCGCTGGGGCAGCTGTTCGTCGGCGGGCGATCTGGCCTTTTCCTGGCGGCTGGTGCTGGCGCCGCCCATGGTGCTGGACTACGTGGTCGCCCACGAAGTCGCCCATCTGGTGGAGATGAACCATTCCCCCGCCTTCTGGGCGGTGGTGGACCAGTTGGTGGGCGACGTGCGCGCGCCCAAGCGGTGGCTGAAGGCCCATGGACCGGGGCTGCATCGCTTTCAGGGCTGTGCTACCAACGGGGTATGACGCGCCCCGCCCCCACCTCGTTTCCCATCGCCGCCCTGCTGACCGCCCTGGTGGCGTTCGGCCCGATCTCCACCGACCTGTACCTGGCCTCGCTGCCCGACATGGCGCGCGATTTCCACGTGGGCATCGAGCACACCCAGCTGACGCTGTCGGTGTTCCTGGTGGGCTTCGCCGCCGCCATGCCGCTGTACGGGCCGCTGTCCGACCGCCTGGGCCGCCGCCCGGTGATCCTGGCCGGCGTGGTGATCTATCTGATCGGCAGTCTGGCCTGCATGCTGGCCCCCTCCATCGAGGTGCTGGTGGCCAGCCGCTTCCTGCAGGCGGTGGGCGCCTGCTGCGGCCCGGTGGTCGGCCGCGCCGTGGTGCGCGACGTCTATCCCCGCGATCAGGCGGCGCGGGTGATGTCGTACATGGCCTCGGCCATGGCGCTGGCGCCGTTCGCCGCGCCCATCCTGGGCGGCTGGGTGCACACCATTTTCGGCTGGCGCTCGAATTTCGTGCTGCTGGCGCTGTTCGGCGTGGCGTTGCTGGTGGCGGTGTGGCGCCTGCTGGACGAGACCAACGCCCACAAGGATGTCGGCGCGTTGTCGCCGCTGACCATGGCCGCCAATTACCGCATCCTGCTGGGCGATCGGGTGGTGCTGGGCTATGCCGCCACCGTGGCGCTGGTTTATGCCGGCATGTTCACCTTCATCTCGGCAGCCTCGTTCGTGCTGATCGAACTCATGGCGCTGCCGCCGGCCATGTTCGGCTTCGGCTTCGCCGTGGTGATTTCCGGCTACATCACCGGCGGATTGGTGGCCGGCAAGCAGACGGCGCGGCTGGGGCTCGACCGCATGGTGCTGATCGGCACCATGGGCTGCGCCGGCGCCGGCCTGGGCGCCGCCATCCTGGCGTGGAGCGGCGTGGTCGCCCTGGCCGCCGTGCTGCTGCCGCTGATGGCCTATTTCCTGTTCGCCGCCCTGGTGCTGCCCAATGCCACCGCCGCCGCCATCGCGCCCCATCCGCGCATGGCCGGCGCCGCCTCGGCCATGGTCGGATTCATCCAGATGGCGGCGGGGGCGCTGGCCGGCTGGCTGCACGCCGCCAGCTTCGACCATTCCACCCGGCCGCTGGGCACCATGGTGGCGGTTTTGGGAATATCGGCGCTGGCGGTGTTCGCCCTGGTGGTCCGGCGGCGCCGCACCTAGCTTTTCCGCCTAAGCCGCCCGCGCAGGAACAGCATGCGCAGCCGGGTGCGGATGTCGTCGATCAGCGGCACGATGGCCAACACCACCAGCAACGCCGCCAGCGGCAGCGTCGAGCTGTAGCCGACGACCTTGAACCCCCACGCCCCGGCGACGCCGCCGGTCGAGAACGACGCCAGCAACGCCACCAGCAGGCCCAGCCGGCGCCAGTTGGTGCGCACCGGCTGATAATGGGCCGAGGCCTCCTGCGAGTTCACATACACCATCTTGCCCAGCTCGATGCCGATGTCGGTGATGATGCCGGTCATGTGGGTGGTGCGGATTTCGGCGTTGGAAACCTTGGTGATGATGGCGTTCTGCAACCCCATCAGGAAGCACAGCAGCATGACGGTGACAGGGATGTAGCCGCTTTGATGCAATTCCAGCGTGCCGCCCATCAGGCCGAACACCAGCAGCATGGCCGCTTCCCACAGCAGCGGATAGGCATAGCGGCTGTGGGTGCGATGGTGGCGGCCCCAATTGATCAGGATGGCGGAATAGGCGGCACCGGCCACGAACGACACCACCGAGCCCAGGCCGATCACCACCACCGGGACGTTGTAGACCACCAGATTGTCGGCGATGGACGAGACGATGCCGGTCATGTGCGAGGTGTACTGGTCCACCGCCATGAAGCCGCCGGCATTGGTGGCGCCGGCGACGAAGGTCAGCGACAGCCCCAGATAGCGGTTGGCGTCGGTGCTGCGGCGATCCCCGGTCAAGCGGCGCAGGAAGGACACCGGCATGGTCAGCGCCCGAAGATGGAGTTGATCAGGCTGTCCAGCGCGCCGCCCACCGATTCCACCGCCTCGCCCGCTTGCGTCGCCAGACTGCCGGGGCCGTCGCCGGCCAGGGTGGGAGCGGGGGTGAGGTCGGGCGTCGGCAACGGCCGCGGCGGCAGACCCTTGTGGGCGGACACCATGATCGTTTTCCACAATTGGGCGGGCAGACCGCCGCCGGTCACCTTTTTCATCTCGTGGCGCTGGTCGTCATTGCCCAGCCACACGCCGGCCACGTAATCGGCGGTGTAGCCCATGAACCAGGCGTCGCGGTAATCCTGGGTGGTGCCGCTCTTGCCGGCGGCTGGGCGATCCAGCCGAGCCGCCTTGCCGGTGCCTTCGGTCAGCACCGCCTGCATCATTTCGTGCATGTGGGCCAGCGCCCGGTCCGACATCACCTGACCGAAGCCGCCGCCCTGGCGCCGCCAGATCACCTTGCCCTGGGGATCGGTGACGCTGTCGACGCCGAACGCGGTGACGCCCTCGCCGCCATTGGCGAAGGGCGCATAGGCGGTGGTCAGCTCCAGCAGGCTGGTTTCCGAGGTGCCCAGCGCCAGCGAGGCGTCGTTGCGCAGTTCCGAGGTGATGCCCAGCTTGTGCGCCAAGGCGATCACCCGGGCCGGACCCACCTGTTCGATCAGGCGCACCGCCACCGTGTTGGTGGAGTTGGCGAAGGCGTGGCGCAGGCTGACCGGGCCTTCGAAGCGGCCGTTGTAATTGCCCGGCGACCAATTGCCCAGCTTGATGGGGGCGTCCTCGAACACGTCGCCGGGCGAAAAGCCCTTTTCCATGGCGGCCAGATAGACGAACGGCTTGAACGACGATCCCGGCTGGCGCAGACCCTGGGTGGCGCGGTTGAACTGGCTGTCGTCGTATTCCTTGCCGCCCACCAGCGCGCGCACGGCGCCATCGGGGCTCAGCACCACGACCGCGCCCTGGCTGACCTGCGACTTGGCGCCCTGGGTGTCGATCAGCGCCTTCAGCTCGGCCTCGGCCTTGCGCTGGATGCCCATGTCCAGGGTGGTGCGGACGACGATGTCCTTGCCCTGCACCTCGCCCAGCTCGTCCAGGTGCGACATGATCCAGTCGGCGAAATAGCGGCCGGCGGGAACCGGGCGGCGCACCATCTGGGCGGCGCCGGTCAGCGCCGCGTAATCGGCGGTCTGCTGGTCGATGTAGCCGGCCTCGACCATGTTCTGCAGCACCTCGACGGTGCGCTTGTGGCTGGCCTCGGGGTCATTCAGCGGGCTATAGCGGCTGGGCGCCTTGAGCAGGCCGGCGATGACGGCGGCCTGGTACAGGTTGACGTTGCGGGCGGAAACCTCGAAATACCGCTTGGCCGCCGCATCCACGCCGAACGTTCCGGACCCAAGATAAACCCGGTTCAGGTACAGGGTCAGCAGCTGTTCCTTGCTGAAACGGTGTTCCAGCCATAGCGCCATCAGCAATTCCTGCACCTTGCGCTTCAGCGTGCGGTCGGGTTTCAGGAACAGGTTCTTGGCCAACTGCTGGGTGATGGTGGAACCGCCCTGCACCAGATGGCCGGCGCGCACGTTGGTGATCACGGCGCGGGCGAAGCCCCAAATGTCGAAGCCGAAATGAGAGTAGAAGCGACGGTCCTCGGTGGCCATCACCGCCTGGGGAATGGCCGGGGCGATGTCCTTCAGGTCCAGCGGCTGGCCGTAGATGTCGCCATAGGCGGCGAAGGTTTCGCCCTCGACCGAAACGAACACCACGCTGGGCCGGCGGGTGGTGGCGGTCATCTTGTCGATGTCGGGCAGATCGACGGCGTAATAGGCGATCAGCCCGGCCAGGCCGATGCCGACCCAGATGGCCAGCGTCAGCGCCCAGATGAACAGCCGCTTGCCCCAGCTACGTCCGCCGCCCGACTTCTTGCGCGGCGGTTTGGGGGGCTTGGGGGGCTTGGGCGCGCGCGGCTTGCGGGCGCGCGGGGTTTCGTCACCCCCACCGCCGCCGCCCAGGCCCAGACGGAAACGCCCGAATCCCCGCCCGCCGCCACCGCCGCGTGCAGACTCGTCGCCGCCCGAGCTGGGCATCAGCCGGTCGTTGGGGTCGATCTCGAGCGACAGCGCCGGGCGGCGCGAAGGGGGAGTGCGGTCGGGCATGGGGGTTTCTAGCATGGCGACGGGGTGTGTCGGAACTGGCAACGCCGTGGCATTGGTTGTACAGTAAGTCCCTTCCGTTTGGCAGGCCGTGCCTTGTGGGCATGGCGCTTTTGCCTATGGGCACAAAAGGACGAAGATATGGAAACCCTGGCCGTCACCATTCCCACCGAGCTGAAAGAGCGGCTTGAGGCGCTGGCCGCCGCCACCGATCGGCCGCTGGCGGAATGCCTGACCCTGGCGGTGCAGGAATTCGTCGACAATTGGGAAATCCATCTGAACGATCTGCATCAGATCGACGAACACGAAGCCCGCGCCGTGCTGAAGGCGGCCAACGAATAGCCGCCCCCCTTTCCCTTATGGTGAAACTTTACGGCGAAAGTGTGCCCGGCTATTTACCGGGGCGCAGCACGTGGGTGTGGTCGGCGGCGTAAAGCCGTGAATCGGTGAAATCGGCACCATTAAGCACGCGGCCCACCAGGATCAAAGCCGTGCGGGTGAATCCCGCCTGCTTCACCTTGTCGCGGATGTCGGCCAGGGTGCCGGTGACGAAATCCTGGTCGGGCCACGACACCCGATAGGCCACCACCACCGGGCAATCGGCGCCATAGAGCGGGGTCAGTTCGTCCACCACCTTCTTCAGATTGTTGACCGACAGGTGGATGGCCAGGGTGGCGCCGCTTTTGCCCAGCGTGGTCAGATCCTCGCCCTCGGGCATGGAGCTCGAGCGCACGGCGGTGCGGGTGACGATGATGGTCTGGCTGATGTCGGGCAGCGTCAGTTCGGTGGACAGCGCGGCGGCGGCGGCGGCGAAGGCCGGCACCCCCGGCGTGACGTCGTAAGGGATGCCCATCTCGTCCAGCCGCCGCATCTGTTCGGCGATGGCGCCATAGATCGACGGGTCGCCGGAATGGACGCGGGCCACGTCCTGGCCGGCATCGTGCGCCGCTTTCATCTCGGCGACGATTTCGTCCAGATGCATGGGCGCGGTGTCCAGCACGCGGGCGCCGGCCGGCGCCTCGGCGACGATTTCGGCCGGAACCAGCGAACCGGCATACAGGCACACCGGGCACTTGCGGATAAGGCCAAGGCCGCGAACGGTGATCAGGTCGGGGGCGCCGGGGCCGGCGCCGATGAAGTGGACGGTCATGGACTCTCTGGGGCTCGCGGAAGAAACGAGCCGAGAAGATAACCCCTGCTCCCCAAAGAGACTAGCCTTCGAACCCAACGAAATCGGGAACACGCCCCCGGCGGCGCGCATTTGCCTTGCATGGACCGTCCCCTGCACCGCGAGGCCCCATGATGCGATCCACGCTTTTCGCCGCCCTGACGGCCGCCGCCCTTGCCGTCGCCGCACCGGCACGTGCGGCCCTGGACGAACCGGGCGGGGTGCCGCACGACCAAGGCGGACAGGCGGCGGCGGTGGAGGACGGTGAGCTTTCCGCCTTTGTCGCCGCCTTCCTGCGGCTGATCGGCGTCCAGCACGGCTACATGATGCTGATGCGCGACGAAAACGATCCGTCGCGCCTGGAGGAAATCAAGCGCAGCGCCCTGGCGGACATGAAATCGGCGGTCGAACGCGATGGCCTGAGCGTCGATCGCTACAACCAGATCGCCCTGACCGTGCGCGACGACCCGGCCGTGCGCGACCGCGTCGAGGGCATGCTGCAGCAATTGGCGGCGGAACCATCGGGCGAGCAGCCCCTGCCGGACGAGGAATAGGCCATGGGCGCGCGCTGGGCCGTCGTCCTGCCGTTGCTGGCGGCCGCCCCCGCCTTGAGCCAGGAGCAGCAAGCCCGCGCCCCCGAGCGGCCGACCGGCGCGGGCGAGGCCATCTTCGACATGGTGGCGGGCGACCGCGAGACGGCGTGGCGGCTGAACCGCGTCACCGGCGAGATTCTGGTCTGCCGCATCGACACCACCGGCAGCCTGGACAGCCCCAAGGCCCGTTGCGCGCCGGTAACCCATGAAACGCCTGCGCAACAATCTCAGGCACCCCAGACCAGGGCACCCCAGGGAGGCACGCGGCCATGATCCCTGTTAGCGAATCCGACCTGCTGGCCTTCGTGGACGAATGCCTGCCCAGCGAGCGACGGGCCGAGATCGAACGCCATCTGGCCCGGCACCCGGCCGACGCCTATCGCGTCGCCGCCGATCTGGCCCTGATGGACGGTTTGCGGCTGATCTTCGGCCGGCCGTTGCGCGGGCTGTATCTGTGGCCGGGATAGAGCCTATTCCTCGCCGAAGCCTTCGAGCGCCCCCTCGAGCGCCGAGGTGTCGCGCTTGGGGCGGGGGTTGTTCAGCGAGCGCCCGGTGACCAGGAAATAGGTCATTTCGGCGATGTTGGTGGCGTGGTCGCCCACGCGTTCGATGTTCTTGGCGATGAACATCAGGTGGGTGCAGGCGGTGATGGTGCGCGGGTCTTCCATCATGTAGGTCAGGATTTCGCGGAACAGGCTGGAATAAAGGTCGTCCACTTCCTGGTCGCGCGAGCGCACGGCCAGGGCCCGTTCGGCGTCGTGGGCCAGATAGGCGCCCAGCACCTCGGCCAGCAGGCCCTGCACCAGCTTGCCCATGCGCACCAGCGACCGCATGGGTGCCACCGGCGGCATCTGGTTCAGCACCAGGCTGCGCTTGGCAGCGTTGGCGGCGTGATCGGCGATGCGTTCCAGGTCGCCGGCCGCCTTGAGTGTGGCGATGACGGCGCGCAAATCGTCGGCCACCGGCGCCCGCAGGGCCAGCAGGCGGATGGTCTGTTCGTTGACGAACACCTCGCATTCGTCGATGCGGCCGTCGTCGTTCATCACCTGGGTGGCAAGGTCGCTGTCGCGCCGGTCCAGGGCCTCGATGGCGCCCTGAAGCTGCTGCTCGGTCAGGCCGCCCATGCGGGCCAGGGCGTCGTGCAGGCGCTTCAGTTCGTCGTCGAACGACTTGACGATATGGTGCTGACCGACAGTGGACATGGGCATTCTCCTTTCCGGCGCGCGGCGCCTCAGCCGAAGCGGCCGGTGATGTAACCTTGGGTCAAGTGATGAGCGGGGGCGGTGAAGATCTGCTCGGTGGCGCCTGCCTCGATCAACCGGCCCAGATGAAAGAACGCGGTCTGCTGCGACACGCGGGCCGCCTGCTGCATGGAATGGGTGACGATGACCAGCGTATAGCGTTGGCGCAGCTCGTCCATCAATTCCTCCACCTTGGCGGTGGCGATGGGGTCCAGCGCCGAGCAGGGCTCGTCCATCAGGATCACTTCCGGATTGACCGCGATGGCGCGGGCGATGCACAGGCGTTGCTGCTGGCCGCCCGACAGGCCGGTTCCCAGCTCGTGCAGGCGATCCTTGACCTCGTGCCACAGACCGGCCTTGACCAGCGCCGTCTCCACCATCTGGTCCAGGTGGTCGCGGTCGCGGAACAGCGTGTGGATGCGCGGGCCGAAGGCCACGTTCTCGTAGATGCTTTTGGGGAACGGATTGGGCTTTTGGAAAACGATGCCGACACGCATGCGCAACAGCACCGGATCGATGCCGCCGGGGCCATAGATCTGTTCGCCGTCCAGGGTGACGCTGCCGCCGACGCGGGCGCCGACGATGGTGTCGTTCATGCGGTTGAGACAGCGCAGGAAGGTGGACTTGCCGCAGCCCGACGGGCCGATCAACGCGGTCACCCGGCCGGCGGGAATGTCCAGATCGATGCCGTGCAGCGCCGGTTTGGCGCCGTAATGCACCGTGACCGCGCGGGCGGTCATTTTCGGGTCTTCGGCTCCGCCTTGCGGCTGCGTCTGCGCCATGGCGCCTTCCTTTGCCGGTGTTTCCGGGCTAGGTAGCCCGAAGGCCGCACGCATGCAAGTTAATCCAATAAGGCATGGATGGAGTTGCGGCGCGGCCGCCACAGCCCGCGCTCGATGGCTTCGCGGAAACGCGCCTTCATCTCGGCCAGCGCGGCGGGGTTGTTGGCGGCCAGGAAGTCGTGCACCCGCTGGTCGCCCAGATAAGCGTCGGCCAGCAGGTCGAAATGGTGGTGCTTGACGACGGGCGTGGTGGCGGCGAAGGCGAACAGGTAATCCACCGTCGCCGTCATCTCGAAGGCGCCCTTGTAGCCGTGGCGCATGACGCCGTCGATCCATTTGGGATTGGCGGCACGCGCGCGAACCACACGGGCGATTTCCTCGTCCAGCGTGCGGATGCGCGGCGATTCGGGGCGCGAGTGGTCGGGGTGGTACATGGCCGGGTCGCGGCCCGAGACGTGGCGCACCGCCGCACTCATTCCACCTTCGAACTGATAGTAGTCATCAGAATCCAGCAGATCGTGCTCGCGGTTGTCCTGGTTCTGCACCACCGCTTCGACCTTGCTCAGGCGGTCGCGGAACAGCTCGTGCCCGGCTTCGCCGTCGGTTCCGGCGCCATAGACCCAGCCGCCCCAGGCCAGATAGGCCTCGGCCAGATCGGCCTGGGCCGTCCAGCCCTTTTCATCGATCAGCGCCTGCAATCCGGCGCCATAGGCCCCCGGCTTCGAGCCGAAGACGCGGGCGGCGGCGCGGCCTTCGCCCAGGCGGGCGGCATCGGCGCGCACGCGGGCGGCCAGCGGGTTGACCTCGTCCGGCTCGTCCAGCGCCGCCACCGCGCGCACCGCCGAATCGAACAGGTTGATCAGATCGGGGAAGGCGTCGCGGAAGAAGCCCGACACCCGCAGGGTGACATCGACACGCGGCCGATCCAGCACGGTGGCCGGCATGATCTCGAAACCGGTGACGCGGCGCGAGCCGGTATCCCAGGTCGGCCGCACCCCCATCAGCGCCAGACCCTGGGCGATGTCGTCGCCGCCGGTGCGCATGTTGCTGGTGCCCCAGGCGGTCAACGCCAGCGCGCGCGGCCAGTCGCCATGGTCCTGCAGATGGCGTTCCAGCAGCAATTGCGCC
>DATGXU010000256.1:0-12101 GCA_035298685.1 Magnetospirillum sp.
GACCACGCCCGAGCGGTCGAACGAGATGGAAACCGCCTTGCGCTCCTTGACCTCGGGCTTGAAGAATGCCGTGGTTTCGGTGCGCGACGAAATATATTGCCAGCTCTCTTCACCGAAGGTGGAGGTTGCCGAGGGTGTGCCAAGCAGCGTCTGCACCTCTTCGCGGGTGGTCTTGCCCGGCTTGATCTGCGATAGCGCCTCGGGGTCGGGCAGGTTGCCGCGCAGATCGACCGAGGGCGTGCAGGCTGCCGCGAACAGGGCAAGCGAAATGGCGAAGGCGAGGGAAGTGGGGCGGATCAGGATATTCATCCAGGTCGAAGCCGAAGCATTGACGGAAGCTGCCGTGGCAGCCAAAGTGTGGGCCAACATTGCACTCCCGGGCGCGGCATTGTCAACGATCCGCACCGCCTAGGAAGCCCGGCAATTTCCTCCGGAACGCACTTCATGCTTTTTCGCCGTTTTTTCGAACGCCGCCGTCTCGAGCAGGCCGTCACAGACCTTTATCTGGCCGCCGTCCAACAGGCCCGGCAGCCGGTTTACTATGGCCGCCTGGGTGTCCCCGACACGCTTGAGGGGCGCTACGACATGATCATCCTGCACGTGTGGATGGTCATTCGCCGCCTGACCGCAGGGGCGGGCGAGCGGGGGGCGCGCGTTTCCCAGGCCCTGCTGGAACTGATGTTCGCCGACATGGATCGGAATTTGCGGGAAATGGGGGTGACCGACCTTCGCGTCGGCAAGCGTGTTCTGAACATGGCCGAAGCGTTCTACGGTCGCGCTGCCGCTTACGACAAGGCCTTGGCCGACGGCGAGAGCGAGCTTCAGGCCGCGCTGGACCGCAATGTGTATCAGTCGGGCAAGTCCGAACCCGATCAGCTGGCGGTCATGGCCGCCCATGTCCGCACCCAATTGTCCCACCTGGACAGTCTGGACGCGGCCGCCCTATGTGAAGGCAAGGTGTCTTTCCTGCAGCCGGAGGTGACGCTGTGACGCCCATCGTTCCCGAATTCAGCCGCCATGTCCGCGTCGATCAGATTCCGGCCGCCGGCATCACCCTGGACCTCAAGGCCAAGCCGGCCGAATTGGCGGCCTTGGCCGAACGTTTTGGGCTGCAGTCCATCGACGACCTGGAGGCCACGGTGACGCTGAAGGCCGTTGCCGGCGGCACGATCTTCCGCCTCGACGGTCGTTTCTGCGCCCATGTGGTGCAGACTTGCGTGGTCACGCTCGAGCCCGTTCCCGCCACCGTGGCCGAGGAATTCTCGCTGACCTACGGCGGCGTCGAGGCTGATGAGTACGATGCCGAAATAGAATTGTCGCTGGAGGAAGATGATCCGCCGGACCCCGTCGTCGATGGTATGATCGACGTGGGCGAAGCGGTTGCCGAGCATGTGGCGCTGGCGCTTGATCCGTTTCCTCGCAAGCCGGGCACGGCCTTTGAAGGCGGCGATCCCGAACCCGAGGAGGAGGAGAAAAGGCCGAACCCCTTTGCCGTGCTGGCAGAGTTGCGCAAAAATAAGGGGTGAGGGTTCACCAACCCCTTGCTCCGCGCGGTCTTTTTGGCTAATAAAGGCCCCTTTCCCCGTCAGGGCCTCCTGAGCAGAGAGTACACGAGAATGGCTGTCCCGAAGAAGAAGACCTCCAAGTCCCGCCGCAACATGCGCCGCGCCCACGATGCGCTGCCGAATGTTTCGGGTATCGAATGCCCCAATTGCGGTGAGCAGAAGCTGCCCCATCACGTCTGCGGTTCTTGCGGCCACTATGATGGTCGTGAGGTTGTCGCCCAGGGCGAAGCCAACGCCTGACGCAGCGTAACGATCGGTGGAGCGCAAATCGGTGAGCGCACCCGTAACCATCTCCATCGACGCCATGGGGGGTGATCACGCCCCCGATATGGTCGTGGAGGGTGTGCGGCTTGCGCACGTGCGGCTGCCGCACGTTCGCTATCTGCTGTTCGGTGATGCCCGCCGCATCGATCCGCTCCTCGAGCGTTGCCCGGAACTGAAGGGCGTCTGCCAGGTTCGCCACACCGAAGAATCGGTGTCGATGGAAGACAAGCCCAGCCAGGTGCTGCGCACGGGGCGCCGTACCAGCATGTGGCTTGCCGTCGATGCGGTGGTGAAGGGTGAAGCTGCCGGCGTGGTTTCCGCCGGCAACACGGGCGCGCTGATGGCGGTGTCGAAGTTCGTGCTGCGCATGCTGCCCGGCATCGACCGTCCTGCCATCGCGGGCCTGTTCCCGACCGAGCGTGGCGAAACCGTCATGCTCGACCTGGGGGCCAACGTCGATTGCAGCGCCACCAATCTGGTTCAGTTCGCCGTCATGGGCGAAGTGTTCGCGCGCGCCGTCCTTGGCCTGGAGCAGCCGACCATTGGCATTCTCAATGTCGGCGCCGAAGAGCTGAAGGGTAACGACGCCGTTCGCGGCGCCGCCAACATTCTGCGCGAAAGCCAGTTGCCCATCCGCTTCCATGGGTTCGTGGAAGGAAACGACATCGGCGCCGGAACGGTCGACGTGGTCGTGACCGACGGTTTCACCGGCAACATCGCGCTCAAGACCGCAGAAGGCACGGTGAAGTTCTATTCCGGCTTTTTGCGTCAGGCCTTCGGCAGTTCCATTCTGGCCAAGCTGGGTTACCTGCTGGCTCGGCGGGCACTGAACAAGGTCAAGGTGCGGACCGACCCGCGCCGCTACAACGGCGCCATGTTCCTTGGGTTGAACGGCATTGCGGTCAAGAGCCATGGCGGTACCGACGCCTTTGGGTTCGCCAATGCCGTCGGCGTGGCGGTCGATCTTGTGGCCCATGGCTACAACGATCGCATCCGTCGCGAACTCGAGCATCTGAAAGCTCAAGAGGCGGCCGCCTCGCAACGCGCCGCCGGAAACGGATAAGCCAACAAAATGATCCTGCGCTCCCATATCGTCGGCTCCGGCTCCTACCTGCCGTCCCGGGTTCTTTCCAATGCGGAACTGGCTGGCATGGTGGACACCTCCGACGAATGGATCGTCGAGCGCACCGGCATCCGTCAGCGCCACATCGCCGCCGACGGCGAAACGACGTCCGATCTGGCGACGGTTGCCGTGGAACGCGCCTTGAAGTCGGCCGAGATCCGCGCTGCCGACGTCGATCTGCTGATTGTCGCCAGCGCGACGCCGGACAACACCTTTCCCGCCACCGCCACCCGGGTCCAGCAGCGCATTGGCATGACCTCGGGCTTCGCCTTCGACGTCCAAGCGGTGTGTTCGGGCTTCATCTATGCGCTGTCGGTGGCCGACAGCTTCATCAAGTCCGGGCAGGTGCGGACCGCGGTGGTCGTGGGCGCCGAGACCTTCTCGCGCATTCTTGACTGGAACGACCGCGGCACCTGCGTGCTGTTCGGCGACGGCGCCGGCGCCGTCGTGTTGCGCGCCTCGTGGGAAAAGGGTGACAATACCGACCGCGGCATTCTGTCCACCCACCTGCATTCGGACGGCAATTATTACGACCTGCTGAAGGTAGACGGCGGTCCGTCGTCGACCCAGACCGTCGGGCATCTGCGCATGGAAGGCCGCGAGGTCTTCCGCCATGCCGTGGTCCATCTCGCCGAAGTGGTGGCCGAGGCGCTGAAGGCCAACGACCTGACCGCCGCCGACATCGATTGGGTGGTGCCGCACCAGGCCAACCGCCGCATTCTCGAAGGAACGGCCCGCAAACTGGGTTTCCCCATGGACCGGATGGTGGTGACGGTCGATCGTCATGCCAATACCTCGGCCGCTTCCATTCCGCTGGCCTTTGCCGAAGCTTGCGACGATGGTCGTATCAAGCGCGGCGATCTGGTGTTGCTGGAAGCCATGGGTGGCGGCTTTACCTGGGGATCGGCGCTGGCGCGCATCTGACGCCGGCCCTGCGCTCGTCTTCTTGCGCAACCGAGGCAGCGTTTTCCTGCATCCCTTTGATATTGACGCTTTTCCGGGAAGCGGCTAGGGTCAGCGTCCGGATATTTTCATTAAATCAGGCAATCCCCGAGATGTCGGAAAAGACCATCACACGCGCGCAACTGAGCGAGGCGATCTACCAGGAGGTGGGCCTTTCCCGTAACGAATCCGCCGATCTGCTGGAAGCCGTGCTGAACGAGCTGTCCTCGGCTCTGGCGCGGGGCGAGGCGGTGAAGATTTCCTCGTTCGGCAGCTTTGCCGTGCGCTCCAAGGGCCAGCGTGTCGGGCGCAACCCCAAGACCGGCGAGGAGGTTCCGATCCTGCCGCGCCGGGTTCTGGTCTTCCGGCCCTCGCAATTGCTGAAAAAGAAGATCAATGACGGGCCGGTCGCCTCGGCCAAGGCCGGCAAGTGATGAGTGACGACGGCGAACTTCCGCTGGTCCGCCGCTCCGGCAAGTCGGAAACCGCTTTCCGCACCATCAGCGAAGTGGCCGATGAACTGGACGTTCCGCAACACGTTCTGCGTTTCTGGGAAAGCAAGTTCCCCCAGGTGAAGCCGCTCAAGCGAGGGGGCGGGCGCCGCTATTACCGCCCCGAGGACGTGGCGCTGCTGCGCCGCATTCGCGATTTGCTGTACAGCGAAGGCTACACCATCAAGGGCGTTCAGAAGCTGCTGCGCGAGGGCGGACACAAGGACGTGGCCGCCGCCGTCAAGCCCGGCGACGAGGCGGAACTGCCGCTGGCGTCGGTTGACGACGACGAGGGCGACCAGCCCGAATTCCCTGAATTGGTCGATGGCGAGGCGGACGACGACGTGGCCGCACTGGAAGCCCTGGCCGACGACGCTGCGGCGGCTGTCGGTGAACCGCGGTTTTCCGCGGAAACCCGCCAGGAACTGCAGGCGCTGCTAGCCGATTTGGAACAACTGCGCGGACTTTTGCAGCCGCGTTAATTTGGGGGTTGCAGGGCAGGGGCCTCGTGAGTATAGTGCGCCCCTCTTCCGGCGGCACCCGCTGGAAACCCCGCCGAAGAGCTTGCTCTTCGGAAAAAATTATCGGGAAGGTCAGCCTCACGGCAGGCTTTCATCGATCGGTCGGAGCGTAGCGCAGCCCGGTAGCGCATCAGTCTGGGGGACTGGGGGTCGCAGGTTCGAATCCTGTCGCTCCGACCATTCTAAAGCCCTGAAATCGCAAGGTTTCAGGGCTTTAGTGTTTCTGGGGCCCGGAACGAGAAATCGTCCGGGATAACACTGGGATAACAAAATCAGCGGGGCTGTTATCCTGAGAGCGTCGGGATAACGGGGCGCTGTTTCGGGGCGTGTGGGAAAACGGCGGCCGATGGTGCCGCGTGCGAGCCGATTTGGCGGGGCTGGAGTGGCCTATTTGCCGATCAGGCCCGGGGGGGGAGAAGGGTGTACCGCCCAAGCGCGCCACAGGGCTGCCCCAGCCGTTTCATGCGCTTTGCTATATACGCGATAGCCGGGCTATGATGAGTACGCCTACCGGTACGGTCTTTCCATCCGGGGCATCGCGATGCTCCTAATCTCGGGAGTGGTTGCGATGTTTCAGTATGAGAAGAGGCTCGTGTCGAAGAAGGAGTTGAGGACGGTCTGTGGCATCCCGTACACGCCCCAGCACATCGGGCGACTTGAGGTGGCCGGCAAATTCCCGAAGCGGGTCAGGCTCGGGCCGAATCGTGTCGCGTGGCTGTTGTCTGAGGTGGATGCGTGGCTGCAAGAGCGCATGGCGATTCGCGATGCGCCCTAACCAAGCGGCACTACCTTGATTTCGGGGCGTGGGGTGGCGGAGGTGCACACTTCGCCACCCCTTTCCTTTCGGACAGCGGCCAGTGGGGAATGCGGCGAGCTTAGTCTCGCAGGGTGGGCTCCCCAACCGTCACCCCCATTGGCAGCCGATCCTTCTCTTCCTGGGAAGCCGGCCGGAGCGGCACACCTTGGCAGCGGAACTTGTTGCATTCGGCAGGCTGCCCCTGTCGGGGAACGAGATACACCCATCCGCACTGCGGACAGATGAGAAGATCGGATAGCGGGAAATTCCAATTTTTCGGCATGGCCGAAAACCTCATGCGATTTTGAGGCTTTCCAGGTAAATCCCCGCCGCAATTTTAGCTGCTACCCACTTCGGCTGACGACCACGCCCTGTCCAGGTTTCAGCCGGATTGTCGGGATTGCGGTACTTCGGTGCGACTTGGGTGCGAGCGTCCTCGCCAGCATCCTTCGGCTTGCGGCCACGCTTCGAGGCGTCGGCGATATCGCCGAAAATCTCGGCAACGGTGAAACCCCGGCCTTCGATGAGGGCGATTGCGTCAGCACGGCATTTGTCATGCTCTGCGATTTTCGCAAGGCGGATGCGTTCGTTCAATTCCTCGGCTTGTTTTAGAAGATCGGAAAGATTCTCGGACATAGGACATATTCCCCTGGGATAAAAAATATGCACTGCCCGTGTAGCACAATGAGCGAGTGCGAGCAAACTGCATCATTTCGAGATTATGCCTCACTGGGGCTATTCCGCGCATGAGGTCTTTTTTAAAAATGGCGCAAATAAATTTGCTTTTTCCGTGTGCGGAGTATAATGATCATGCTTACGGAACTTTCGTCCGGAAAAGCCTCGACTCCAGAAGTTGGGGCTTTTATTTTGACTTTCTGATTTTTCGAATACAATCTCGTCAATTCGAACCGGGGGAAAGTTCCGTAAGCAAGAACTTTCAAACCGGGGGCGCCCATATAACCGATACAGTATGGGGAAAAGCGCTGGAGGCCACTCGAACCAAAATAATGCCTCCATAGCGATCGGAGCTTTCGCGGAAACAATCCGGTATACGGAAAGCTATCTGGGCAGTTGGACGCGAGGTGCGGCGTAAGAATCGGCGTAATCCTCGGCAGGATGTAGACCCACCTGTAAGCCTAGCGGAATGTAAGAACCAACCCAGTAGGTGTGCCACCATAGGCGCACCGAAGATCCCTCACACTGACTTATGATAAGGCATGGGGGGTAGGGGGGGAAGTATCTCATGGCTAGCAACAATCCCGATTTGTCCACGGAACCGGAAAGCTGCTCCGCCATCGTCCACAACCCGCACAAAAACACCCAAAACTCGCCCGTATTGGTGAGTTTTTTCGTTTTAGCTTATCAAGCTCGGAAAAATATCGAAAGTCTCGCGTTCGACCGTTTTTTATATCTCCCTCTGGAAGAAAGAAATCTCCGAAAGGTGGAAGGTTGGAAAAACTTACTGTCTCACGGAGGCGACCGGCGGGTTTTTGTTTTTATTGCAGAGCCAACAACGACCTGTTTATTCTGAATAGACCGGATAATGATTTTGAACTAACGCGCCTCAATCGTGGCTGGGCGCTTTTCCCCAAACATGCGACGAAGCCACCCCGGCCGCTCGACTGCCGGCGCTGGTGGTGGGAGGAGGCGAGACAGCACCTCATCGTATTTTTCCCGCAATTCGTCCCGTTCAGCTTCGTAGCGATCCGCTTGCTCCTCGGCGCGTTTGGCGCGCTCTTCCAGCATCGCTACCTGTTGTCGCAGTAGCTCTGTCACTTCCGCCCCGCCGGTCAGTTCCATACCCGGCCGCATGCTGTCGCGTGCTCCGGCCGTCTCGGTTGCAGGTTGTTTCCGTGGCTCGCCATATACCCGGATCAGTTCACCGATATAGATATGGCGGAGGCCGTCGCGTATGAAAGTTTGCGATTGGCTGATTTTGCCGTTTTTCAGTCAGCGTTCCAGCGTGCGTTTGCTGATGCCGAAATTATTGGCTGCGGTGGTAAGATCGAGAGCGTATCAAGTTTGATCCGACATGGTGGGACAATTTAACGAAACAAACCGACGGAAATATTCCGTCATCTCCGACATTGTAAGAATAGATGCGGAAAATCAAGTCCGCCATGTGTTGACAAGTCCGCCATATGTCGCACCGCCAGACGGGCATACATTGCTGTTCAGCGTGATTACGGTTATTGTTGAGAGAAATTAAGGATGTGTCTCGATGCCGAGCCCGGATGAAATTCGTAATTTTTTCGCGTGGAGCGATTTTTTAGACCATGAAGTTCTGCGACCACTTTCCCATATACGAGGAAATTGGGAGGCGACGTGGGATGGCGATGATAGGTGCTATATTCCGGAGGAAGATAGCTTTGCGGAAGATTTGAACGCTCTTATCCTTGATATTTCAATTACTGCTCCGCCCCTACGCTATCATGATAATGAAGATATTCTTGCCAATTTTGTCATTAATCGTTTGGGGTGGCCGATCCGTAAAGAAAATGGGAGATGGGTTGGCGCTGACTATGAAGCGATTCTTGAACAGGGCGGTTTGAACGACGTTGCTCAGGATGAGTTGTTGGCGGCCGTGGCAGGAAGAGTTCATGCCGCTTTTCGGTATGGACAGACGCATTTTGATGAAATGGAGCTTTCCCATCAAAGGATGGTATCCGCAATTATGGCGATAATTCTGTATCATCGTTCGTAGGTGACATTTTAACAAAACACCCCTGCAGCCGCTCCGCCACAATGCGTCCAGCCTTTGTTGAACCCCTCACGCATGATGGTTTGCAGGTCGTTGAACAAAAACACAGGCGCATATTTCTCGATCCCTGAAACCTCGGCCATGCGCTTCCGGATTGTAGCGTTCAGTTCTGGGGTGGTCGCGACGGAGAGGATGAAGGCGGCCTTGTCGTGCCCAAGGTGCTGCTCGATTACCCCGGCGGATAGGGCGTGCATCAACTCCACCAATTTTTCTACCGCCCGCTTGGTGTCGGTCTTGTGGTGGATCTCGATGGCCAGGGCGCGGCGCTTGCTTTCAGTATCGACCAGCGCCAAGCCATCCGGCACCACAGCAGGGCGGTTCTTGGGCAGCTCCAGGCGGTTGACGGAGCGAGACGGCTGACCTTTCCGGTTGGCACCCATCTTGTCGAAATAGTGGGTCAGGGTGCGACAGTGGCGGAGCTCGCTGCTGTCGATCCATTTGTGCAGGGCGATGCAGAAATCCACATAGGCTTCGCGGTGGAAGAAGTCGTTGACGAACTGGATGCCGCCGGCCGGATAACGCACGGCGGATGTGTCCACCCCCAGCCGCTCCGCCACAACTTCGGCCCCATAGGCGGTCAGGGCGTAGACATAGGAAAAGCTGCCCCGCGTCATGGCGTGGGGCCAATAGCGATCCACGTCTACCACGTTCTTACCCGGCAGCATGGTCAGGCGTGGCAGCACATCGCGCCGCACCGTCACAGCGTTCTTTGCCACCCCGCACTCCACCAATTGCCGCACCGTCATGTAGCGGTACCGGGCCAGCAGCATGAGCACCTTTTCCTGTGCTGCCGTCAGCGTATCCAGCGGGCGCGTCAGGTCGCGCTGCTTATAGACGCGGCGTTTCTTGGGTGTCGGCGGTAATGACGGTGCTGTGTCGGTCATAGGCGGTCTGCGGTTAATAGTCTATTGGCTTTCCCGGCCCCTGTGCGGGCGCGGCCAGGATGGTTTCCTGGGGACGGCCGCGCTTCGGTACGGCAAAGGCTGCGTCATGGGCATCCTCCCGCACTTCCGCCTCTGCCAAGGCCCCGGTATCGTGCCCGCCGTCACGGTGGGCATAGAAGCGGGTGATCTGGTCGGCCAGGGTGTGTTCCCATGCTTCCGCCGGCACTGCGCCTTTATCGCGCAGCCGGTGGCCCGGTACCTTGACGATAACCGGCGGGCGATTGCCGGAGCGAATGCAGAACAGCCCCGCGCCACGCTCCAGCTTTTCCAATTCCTCGATGGGGATACCGACTTCAGCGGCAAAGGCTTTGCGGTTGGCCTCGGAGTTGCGGCCACTAGCCTTGACGGAGGTGTTGGCCAGAACGGTTTCCAGCAGTTCGCGGCTCATGCCCTTACCGATGGTCTGTTGCACCAGAGTCAGGTAGACGCGGTACTTGCGTGCTTCTGCCAAGATCGTTTCGATGGATTCGGTGATGAATTCCTGGCACTCGTCCACGAACACATGCACGGGAATTCGCTTACGCTCTGGGATGCCGCCGCGCCCCTGCTTGAAGGCAAAGGCGCGCAGATGGGCGAGGATGAAGCGGCCGAAAATGCGGCATTCTCGGGTGCCGATTTCGGATTTCGACAGGTTGAAGATCACGCAGGCGCGTTGGCGCAGCAATTCCTCCAGGCGGAAGGTGCTTTTCCCCACCAGGAAGGAATAGAAGAAATGGCGGGATAGCAGGCTAGTGAAGCGCATCTTGACCGCCTGCCGCGTTGGCCCCAGTGAGTCTGATTCCAGGTCATGGCGGATGAAGCGGAGCAGGGGGGAGTGAGCGGGAAACACCCGTTCCGCCAACTCCAGGAAGTCGGCATTGTTCTTCTTGTCCACGAAGCGCAAAACGTCGGCGAATGTTGATCCTGGGCGATGGAAAAATACGGTGAAACAAGCCCGTAACAGCGTCTCCATATTGGTGGTGAAATCTTTCTCCAGCAGTTCCGCAACGATCTCGATGGTGTCGTCAACCAAGATTGACACCGCATCTTCGGTGCGCTCTGTGTCGGGGATATCGAAGGGATTGAATACCGGCGCGTGACGCTTGCCGATGCCGGGAGCGATATAGGCGAGCCTGCTTCCGCCCGCTAATTCCGGCCAACGCGCCACTTGGCGGGAGAGGTCGCCGTGCGGGTCGATCACCACCAGGGCGGGGGCAGTGTTCTCGGTCAGATAGTGGTACAGGATCACCTTGACCAGTTCCGACTTTCCCGACCCGGTGCCGCCTACGATGTAGGTATGCCGCTCGCGGTCATGTTCTGAAATCGGAAGTGTCCGGTAGCGTTCAAAAAAAAAGCGAGCAAGCGCCTCGTTCTTTTCCGCAAGGCATTGGAGATATCCCGCCGCATCCGGCGTATGAAGCGTACGGAATCGTTCGCGATCTTTCAGGCGTTGTTCATAGTCACGGAGATTATTGAAATAGCGGGCGAGTTCATCTTGTTCCAGGGCATAGCGGAAATAGGGTGCGTGGGCGGGATTTTCGGGCGGAAATCGCCGCAAAACGTCGTCCAGCATGTCGGCACTGGGCTTCGTCGGCTTGCTTTCCCCTGCGTCGGTGAATTCCCGCAGGTATTCCGGCCAACGAATTACTCCATGCCGTGCCGCCCATTCATCGGCGACGGTAAGGGCGGTGGATGCAACTTTCCCCGGTAGGTACTCCCCAACGCAAACCGGCGGTTCGTCAGAGGGATCTGAGCCGAACCGTTCCTCCCACAGGGCTTCAAGTTCGGCTTGAGTCATCCTGCTTCCCCGGATTTGATGTCGTATCCTGAATTACATTTTGATGCCTGTTGAGGATATTATACTGAGTTACCCACGAAAGTCAAAAATATCGAGGAATATGATGGTGTTAGGTTAGTTTATCCAATTCGCCTCCCACCTCCTTCCGTTCCGTTCATCGGTGTCCGACCTCACTCGCTTCCTTCCGTCGCTCGTTCCGGCCAGCCACCGATGCCCGGCCCGGCTCGTCGTTGGACAGGGGCCGCAGTGCAGGCGGAAGTGGCGTAAGGGAAAGTGGTTTGTAGTGATAACCGAATGCGGAAGTCAGCATGTCAACTCGGGAACCATCTCGCCGATCAGGCGGAGTTTGCGTTGCGCTTCCTCGGTGGCGAGGCGGGCGGCCGTTGCCCCCACCAGCTTTCGCCCCAGCATACGACGCTTGCCGGTGACCCGGTCGAACAGAGTGGCGCGCTCGAAGGCAAGTCGCGCATCGTGTTCCGCTTGATAGGCGTTGGCCGTCGCCCGCACACGGGCGAGGGTGGCCTTGCGATACCCTTGTGTGGCGATTTCGCCGACAAGGGATGCAGCCTCGTTTTCCCATCCGCTGCGTTGGCCGTAGTTGGGAAGTCCCAGCGCGGCAGCGGACATCCCCTTTACCCGATGGACGCGACCGAACCAGCCGAGTTGCAGGACTACAGCCAGCCGGGATTGCTCACCTCCTGCCGTCAACGCGGTCAACAGCAGGCGGTTGGTGGTGCGGAAGCTCGGGTCAAGCTGGTTGGCGATGAAACCGTAACCAGGGACTGTCAGGAATTCCGTGTACGGGCGGGCGGTTGATCATCGCATCATGGCCTGAGTAAAACGCTCGCCGAATTGGATGGCGCACTGGGCCTTGGCCATGTTCCATTCCCGTGCGGGCATGGTCCATTCTTTTTCGG
>DATGXU010000257.1:0-2376 GCA_035298685.1 Magnetospirillum sp.
CGACCGCCTGAAGGAGGCCGGAAAGTCACCCAAGGTGGTTCTCGTCGCCGTCGCCCGCAAGCTGCTGGTCATCGCATACGGCGTCATGAAAACTGGCCGACCGTTCCAAACAGCTTGACCGACAACACGGTATCTCAGGCGCCGGGCGGGCCACCTCCGTGGCCCTTGGCTCACGCTCGCATCGGCTCGCGGGGCCTCAACGGCCCAGTCGCCCGCCGGGGCGGGCTCCGGGTTTTACAGGCCCTCAGGCGCCGGGCGGGCCACTTGGCACGGTTCCCCTTCTCGTCATGGCCGTGCTTGACACGGCCATCTACGCGGGTCCGCGTGAATGTCTTTGGAAACAAGGGGATAGTCGGCGGCGCGTGGATGCGCGGGTCAAGCCCGCGCATGACGTCAATGGGGGTGGAAGGCCTCGGAACGGTGCTTTCCGCGCCCTGCTACAGCAGCTTCAGCACGGCGAAGCCGGCGACGAACACTACCGCGGCGGCGGCCATCACCAGCTTCAGGCGCTTTTCCACGAAGTCGCGGATGGGCGGGCCGAATTTCCACAGCAGGGCGGCCACCAGCACGAAGCGCATGCCGCGCGCCACGATGCTGGCGAAGGTGAATTTCAGCAGGTCGAAATCGAAGGCGCCGGCGGCGATGGTCACCAGCTTGTAGGGGATGGGGGTGGCACCCTTGAGGATGATGCCGAGCATGCCCCAATGGTCCACGAACGCCTTGAATTCCGGCAGCTTGTCGGCGATGCCGAAGAACCGCAGGATGGGAATGCCCACCGGCTCCATCAGGAAATAGCCGACCGCATAGCCCAGATAGCCGCCGACCACCGACGACAGCGTGCAGATCAGCGCCAGCCGGAACCAGCGGCTGGGCGCCGCCAGCACCATGGGGATCAGCAGCAGGTCGGGGGGGATGGGAAAGACCGAGCTTTCGATGAAGGAAATGGCGGCCAGCCACCGCTCGGCATGGCGATGGCCCGCCTTTTCCATCGCCCAATCATAGACTTTCTGCAGCATTTTCCGCGTCCCCCTGGGTCCGGAGGCTGGATGTAGCAGCCTATCCCCTGCGGGACAACTCGGAATGGTGATGCCTCCACCAAAGATGGGGAGCCAGACCCTTGCCTTTCGGCAGAGCGGGGGGCACTCTCGCGCCGGGGAAAATGGTGATCCCATGCGGGGAGATGGCATGCGTGCATCCTGGGGCAAGCTGATGGCGGGAACGGCCGTGGCGACGGTCTCGGCCTCGGCGGCATGGGCCCAAGGCGTGCCCGAGCCGGTGCTGGCCGGCTGGCCCGACCCCGTCGCCATGCTCTTGGGTGCCGCCGTCATGCTGCCCTTCGCCCTGCCGTTGCTGGGCTGGCAACGCTGGCGGCTGGGCCGGCTTGAGGCCCGTTCCCGCGCCAAGATGGTCGAGGCCATGCGGCTGCGGGAATGCCTGGCGGCCAGCCCCGACGGCTTTTATTGCTGGCTGGAAGAGGGCGAGGCCGGGCAGATGTGCTCGCGCCGTCTGGCGGTGCTGCTGAGCCTGGGCCGGGGCATCGATTCCAGCTTCGAAGACGTTTTGGGCGCCTTTCTGCCCGAGGATTCCTATACCCTCGACATCGCCGCGCGGCGCCTGCGCGAAGAGGGCGAGGGGTTCGAGGCGGAATTGTCGCTGGCCGGCGCCGGGCGCCGGGTTCGCGCCATCGGCGTGCGCGCCGCCTCGCCCGAGGGCGAGCGGTTGGCCGATCTGATCTGGATGCAGGACGTCACCGAAAGCGCCGGCGTGGTCGAGGATCTGGCCCGCTCGCTGCAGGCGCTGGCGTCGGACACTGCGTTCCTGCGGGCGCTGATCGACGCCCTGCCCATGCCGGTGTGGCTGCGCGACGAGGATCTGTCGCTGCTGACCGTCAACCGCGCCTATGCGGTGGCGGTGGATGCCGCCTCGCCCGATGCGGCGGTGGCCGGACAGGTTGAGTTGGCGTCGGACAATCTGGTGCGCGAGGCCCGCGCTTTGGCCGCCCGCGCCCGCGCGGCGGGCGAGCCAAGGGCCGAACATTTCCATCTGGTGCTGTCGGGCGAACGCCGGCTGGCCAGCGTCACCGAGGTGCCGTTGTCGGTGGGCGAGACCTTGCTGACCGCCGGTTTCGCCCAGGATCAGACCCGTATCGAGGAATTGCAGTCGGACCTGGCCCACCACGTGGCCGCCCATGGCGAGGTGCTGGAGCGTCTGTCCACCGCCATCGCCATCTATTCCACCGACACCAAGCTGACCTTCTTCAACACCGCCTTCGCCCGGCTGTGGCGGCTGGACCGCGACTGGCTGATGGCCCAGCCCACCTATGGCGGCGTGCTCGACGCCCTGCGCGAACGGCGGCTGCTGCCCGAGACGGCGGAT
>DATGXU010000258.1:0-1687 GCA_035298685.1 Magnetospirillum sp.
CCAAGTTGTCCAAGGGTCTGTGATGCCCGGCGGAAATGTTCGCGATACTTTTCACCGCTTCTGATGCACGCGCCCCTTGCGGCTAAGGGGTCCTCCCCATATATTCCCCCGCAAATTTGGATCGACCGTTGCATCGAGGAAACGGATGACCGCGTCTCTGCCGCCGGATTACCGCCCGACCGACGAAGAACCCTTCATGAATGAACTCATGCGGGAATACTTCCGTCAGAAGCTTCTTGCCTGGCGATCGGAGTTGCTTCGCGAATCCGATGAAACCCTGGCCCATTTGCAGGAAGGCGGGTTGCAGGAACCCGACATCGCCGACCGCGCCTCGGCCGAAACCGACCGCGCGCTGGAGTTGCGCACCCGCGACCGCGAGCGCAAGCTGATCGCCAAGATCGACTCCGCCCTGGGCCGCATCGCCGACGGGTCCTATGGCTATTGCGAGGAAACCGGCGAGCCGATCACCATTCGCCGCCTGGAAGCCCGCCCCATCGCGACGCTGTCCATCGACGCGCAGGAACGGCACGAGCGGTTGGAACGCACCCACCGGGAAGACTGATCCTTCCGAACAAAGGCCCCGCTCCGGCGGGGCTTTTTTTATGGTTCATCGCCGGATTCCGGGGAACTTGCCTTCACCGTCATCGCCGGGCTTGACCCGGCGATCCACGCGCTTCCGCAAAAACGTCATTGGCAACAATGGCTTGGGTGCTCACACGTGGATGCCCGCGTCAAGCGCGGGCATGACGGCGTCCGGGACGGTAATGAGGCTTTTCCGACCTCCCCGCTAATCGGCGATGAACCTTTTTTTATGGGCGGGCTCGCGTGTAGAATCGCCCCATGCCAATCCGCATCACCCTGGCCAGCGGGCCCGAGGCGGGCCGCGTCACCGAGTTTCCCGACTCCCAGCCGGTGGTGGTGGTGGGGCGGCATCCGTCGTGCGACGTGGTGTTCGACGCCGGCGCCACCCAGGTTTCCCGCTACCATCTGGCCTTTGAACGCAAGCTGGCGCGCTATCGTCTGGTGATGCAGTCGGACAATCCCGTGTGGATCGACGGCGAAGAGGCGTTCGAGGGCGACGAATTGCCGGCCGCCGCCAAGGTGGCCTTGGGTGGCCCCGACGGACCGCGCCTGCTGGTGGAAACCATCGAGGACGACGACCTGCCGCCGACCCGGCGTCATGCTCACCACGACAGCGCCGCCCGGCTGGCGGCGACCGCCGTGCGGCGCGGGCGCATGGTGGTGGCGGCGCTGGCGGCGGCCATGGTCGCGGTGGTGCTGGCCTTGGGCTGGATGCGCCATGCCGACCGCCAGGATCTGGCCGCCCTGCTGGCCGAGGCCCGGCACGACGGCGGCGCCCAGGCCGAGGAACAGTTGGCCGCCCGCCTGCGCGAGGCGCAGCGTTCGGTCTATCTGGTCATGGCCCGCGACGCCCAGGGCATCACCCCGTTCGGCACCGCCTTCGTCACCGAAGGGGGCGTGCTGGTGACCAGCGCCCACGTGGCCGAGCAATTCGCCGACATGGGGCCGGGGCTGACCCTTTTGGTGCGCGCCCCCGGCGCGCCGGCTCGCGACATCAAGATCACCCAGGTGCGGATGCACCCCCATTACCGCCGTTTCGAGGACGCCTGGAACGCCTATGGCCCGCTGGCGGCGGGGGCGGGCGGCGCCAACCGGCCCATCGTCG
>DATGXU010000259.1:0-7824 GCA_035298685.1 Magnetospirillum sp.
GGGCGACGATCTCGGCCATGCGGGCCTCGATCTTTTCCAGGTCCTCGGGACCGAAGGGCGTCGGGCGGGCGAAGTCGTAATAGAAGCCGTTGTCGATGGCCGGGCCGATGGTGACCTGGGTCTCGGGATACAGCTCCTTCACCGCCTCGGCCATGACGTGGGCGGCGTCGTGGCGCAGCAGCTCCAGCGCGTCGGCGCCGTCCTTGGCGGTGATGATGGCCAGCCGGGTATCGGTGTCGAGAGTGGTGGTCAGGTCCTTCAACTCGCCGTCGATACGAATGGCCAGCGCGGCCTTGGCCAAGCCGGGGCCGATGTCCTTGGCGACGTCCAGACCGGAAACCGGGCCGGGATATTCGCGGACGCTGCCGTCGGGAAGCGTGATGGCGACCATGGGAACCTGCTCTCTTGTGCAAGACGAAGGAATAAACGGCGGATCGTAGAAGGTTTGATTGTCAAGTCAAGGCGGGCGAAAGGCGGCCTAGTGGCGAAGCAGCCGGATCAGGGTGGCCTCGGGGCGGGTGTTGAAGCGAACCGGCGGCTCGCCGGTGCCGGTGCCGGCCGAGGTGTGGCCCTGCAGGCGGCCATGGCGCCAGACGCCGCGCGCCAGCTGGCGGTGGCGGTCCAGCATGGTCAGCAGCGGCCGCCCACCCGGCAGCGCGATCTGGCCGCCATGGGTGTGGCCGGACAGGTAAAGCGCATAGCCGGCGGCCTCGGCATGGTCGGCCAATTCGGCGGAATGAACCAGGGCAATGCGGAAGCCGTCGCCGCAACGGGCCAGCGCCTGGGGCGCCGCCGGGGTGTAGAAACAGTGGACGTCGTCGGTGCCGACCACGTGAATGTGTTGGCCGTGCCGGCTGAGGGTGCGGCTTTCGTTGACCAGCACGGTGACGCCGCGCGCCTCCAACGCCTCGACCAGACCGGCCTCGTCGTGGTTGCCCAAGATCGCCACCACGCCGTCGCCGGGTGTCAGCGCCGCCAGCAAGGGCGCCAGCCGCTCGACGGTTTCCTCGGGGCCGGGGCGGCCATGGCATTGGAAATCGCCGGTGATCGCCACCAGATCGGCCTCGACCCCGCGCAGACGCTCGGCCCAGACGGCGCCCAGTTCGGGCTGGCTGCCCAGGTGCAGATCGGACAGATGCAGGATGCCGTAGCCGTGGAAGGCCGGCGGCAGATGGGCAAAGCGGAATTCCGCTTGGGTCAGGCGCAGGTCGCCGGCATTGCGGCGCCCCCGCTGATAAAGGCCCGACATCCGCAGGGCGCCGACGATGGCGCGGTTCAGCAGCTGGTCGGCCTGAAGGGTGCGCACCCGCTCGCCGAACGGGGTGCTGCGCCGCCACTGGCGCCGCAACCGATCCTCCAGGCGGCGGCGCTCGTGGCGCCAGGACTCGCGGCCCTGAGGCGGATGGTGGGTCAAATGTCTCCCCGTCGCGGTGGCTAGCGGACCAGCAGTTCGGCCAATTCCTGTTCCACCTCGGCCGCCGGCAGCTCGGCCAGGGTGGGGCGGCGCAGCACGGTGACGCGCCCCCGTGGAGCACACAAATTGGGATCGGACTCGTGCGAGAACAACACCACCGACGGACATCCCGCCGAGGCGATCAGGTGCATGGGGCCGGTGTCGTTGCCGATGGCGGCGCGGGCGCGGCGCCCCAGGCCCAGGATATCCAGGAACTGGGTCTTGCCGGCCAGGCTGACCGCCTGGGGACAGGCGGCGCGGATGGCGTCGATCTCGGCCCGTTCGGCATCGGTGCCCAACAGCACCGGGGTGACGCCGCGTTCGGCCAGCCAGGACGCCGCCTCGCCGAAGCGTTCCGCCGGCCACCTTTTGGCCGGACGATGGGGGGCGCCGCCGGGACAGATCAGGGCGAAAGGCTGGGGCAGGCCGAAGCGGCCGACATCGCCCTCGGCCCAGGACAGGTCGGCGGGCGGCACCTCGGCGATGCCGGCCATGGCCAATTGCTCGGCCTGGCGTTCGATGGTGTGCATGCGGTCGCGGTCGGGATTGGCGTGCGGCAGCGAACAGCCCTGGGCGATGCCCGACCAATCCACCTCGCCGCCCATCAGCCGGAAATACCACGACGACCGATCCGAGGTCTGCAGGTCGTAGACCCGGCGGAAACGCTCGGAACCCAGCTGCTTGCGCAGCTTCAGCACCTTGGCCACCTGCCACATCTTGGGCTTGTCGTCGATCCAGACATGGTCGAACCACGGGCTGGCGGCGGCCAGGGCGGCGAAGGGCCGGGTGGTCAGCAGGGTGATCTCGGCCTGGGGATGATGGGCGCGGATGGCAGCGAACGGCCCGAACGCCTGGACGAAATCGCCCAGGGCGCCCAGCTTGATCACCAGAATGCGCTCGGTCATGGGGTCTTCCGCGTCAAAGTCCCGGTTGCACCGGGACGGGGGCGTCAGGGCGCCTCGGGGTCGATCGGCTGAATGTTCTGAACCACCGCCGGCTGGCCCGACAGCAATTCGTCATAGACGGCCAGGGTACGGGCGCACATGGCTTCCTTGGTGAAATTGGCGCGCACGAAGCTTTGCGCCAGGGTCGCCATTTCGCCCCGCTCCTCGGCCGACAGCGACAGGAAGCGCGACAGCGCCGCCGCCAGCGACGACGGATCGCCCGGCGCCGCCAGCCAGCCGGTGCGGCCGGGCAGGATGGTTTCGCGCGGGGCGCCATGGTCGCTGGCGATCACCGGGCGGCCCATGGCCTGGGCTTCCACCACCACGCGGCCGAAGGCCTCGGGGTCGGTCGAGGCCGACACCGCCACGTCGGTCAGCATATAGGCGGCCGGCATGTCGCCGCATTCGTCGACGATGTGGACCACGTCGGTCAGGCCCAGGCTGCGGATCAGCTCGACCAGTTCCTGGCGATAGCCGGTGCGGCCCTGGTCGGATCCCACCAGCAGACAGCGGATGTCGTGGCGGCCCAGCTCGGCGAGGGCGCGGATCAGCACTTCCTGGCCCTTCCAGCGGGTCAGCCGGCCGGGCAGCATGATCACCGGAAAGCCGTCGGGCAGGCGCCAGCGATGGGCCAGCTGGATGATGCGCTCGGCGCTGACGCGCACGGGGTCGAACTTGGCCAGATCGACGCCGCGATGGATGACGCGGATCTTTTCCGGCGGCGTGCCGTAAACCCGGCGCATGTGCTCGGCGATGAATTCCGAGATGGCGATCACCCGTTCGCCCTTGGTCATCACCGAATTATAGAGATGCTTGAGGCCGAAGCCGCCCAGATTGTAGGTGCCGTGGAAGGTGGTCATGAAATGGGCGCCGGCGCGGTTGGCGGCGGCCATGGCGCTCCAGGCAGGGGCGCGCGAACGCGCATGGACGATGTCGACGCCGTGCTCGCGGATCACCGCTTCCAGCCGGGCGATGTTGGCGCGCATGACCAGCGGGTTTTTCGAGCCCATGGGCAATTCCACGTGCACGGCGCCGCAACGGGTCAGCTCGCGCACCATGGGCCCGCCGCTCGAGGCGACGACGGCGCGGTAACCCGCCTCGGTCAGGGCCTGGGCGATCTCGACCGTGCCGCGCTCGACGCCGCCGGTGACCAGGGCGGGCAGCACCTGCAGCACCACCGGCGCCCGCCCGTTGGCGAAGCGAGGTTGACGGCCGGCGGCAGGAGAGGCATCGATGGCGGAATTGTTGTCCATGGACATGTGCGAAGGATTTTCACGTAATGGCTGAAACGACCAGTGCCGCCCCCGGTGCGGCTGGGGCCGGGATATTAGCACGCGAAGACGGCGCGTCCATCGCCTACCGTCGCACCGCCGGCCATAATCCCGGCGTGGTGTTCTTTCACGGCTACCGCTCGGACATGGACGGCGGCAAGGCGCTGGCGCTGGAACAATGGTGCCGCGACCACGGCCGCGCCTTTCTGCGCTTCGACCTGTTCGGCCACGGCCACAGCAGCGGCACGGTCGAGGACGGCACCATCGGCCGCTGGGCCGACGATGCCGAAACGGCGGTCAGCCAGTTGACCGAAGGTCCGCAGATCTTCGTCGGCTCCAGCCTGGGCGGCTGGATCGCGTTGCTGACGGCGCTGCGCCTGCGCTCGCGCGTGGTCGGGCTGGTGGGGGTGGCGGCGGCGCCCGACTTCACCGAAGACCTGATGTGGAACGTCTTCACCGCCGAGCAGAAGCGCCGGATGCTGGAACAGGGCCATGTGGTCGAGGCCAATTGTTATGACCCCGACAACCCCTGGGTCATTCCGCGCCGCCTGATCGAGGAGGGCCGCAACCATCTGCTGCTGCGCGACGCCATCAACCTCTATTGCCCGGTGCGGCTGGTGCAGGGGCAGAAGGATGCCGACGTGCCGTGGCAGACGGCGCAACGCATCGCCGATTGCCTGGCCTCGGACGACGTGGAAATCACCCTGATCAAGGATGGCGACCATCGCCTCAGCCGCGACCAGGATCTGGCCCGGCTGGTGCGCATCGTGGCGGCCCTGGCCGAGCAGATCGACGGGTAGTTTGGTTCATTGCGGAATCCCGGGGGAACTTGCTCTCAACGTCATCGCCGGGCTTGACCCGGCGATCCACGTGTTTCCGTATAAAAATCATTGGCAACAATGGCTTGCGCGTCTGCACGTGGATGCCCGCGTCAAGCGCGGGCATGACGGTTTCCGGGATGGTAAGGGGACCACCTCCCCCGCGATGAACCATTAATTTGGGAACCTAAGCCCGAGGCCGCTGGCCGATAGCGGCGGCGTCGATCACCCTCATGGCACGAATTGTTCGGCGATGATGCGTTCTTCCAGATTGTGCTCGGGGTCGAACATCAGCGTCAGATCGATGGAGCGGTCCTCGAACACGTCGACCTCGGTGACGTCGCGCGCCTCGGTATAGTCGGCCACGGCGGAAACCGGGCGCTTGTCCGCCTCCAGCACCTCGAAGGTGACCTTGGCGGTATGCGGCAGCAGGGCGCCGCGCCAGCGCCGGGGGCGGAAGGCGGAGATGGGCGTCAGCGCCAGGATGCCGGCGCCCAGCGGAATGATGGGGCCGTGCGCCGACAGGTTATAGGCGGTGGAGCCGGCCGGGCTGGATACCAGCACGCCGTCGCAGATCAGTTCCTCGAGCCGCTGCTTGCCGTCGATGCGGATGCTGACCTTGGCCGCCTGACGGGTTTCGCGCAGCAGCGACACTTCGTTGATGGCCAGCGCCTCGACGTTGGAGCCGTCGGCCAGTTTGGCGCGCATGCGCAACGGGTGCAGCACCACGCCCTGGGCCTTGCGCAGCCGCTCGATCAGGCCGTGCTCGCGGAAGGCGTTCATCAGAAAGCCCACCGAGCCCCGGTTCATTCCGTAAATGGGAACGTGGCGGTCGATATAGCGGTGCAGCACTTCCAGCATGAAGCCGTCGCCGCCCAGGGCGACGATCAGGTCGGCCTCTTCGGGGGGCACATGCGGATAGCGGTCTTCCAGACGCTTGCGCGCCGCGTTGCCGGCTTCGGTATCGGCCGACACGAAAGCGATCTTGGACAGGTCCATGGACAGGGTCACCCCGAAGGGAATGCGGAAGGCCGCACTATATACCGCACCGCAAAAGCGCCGCTAGTCGGCACGACTTGCCGCCAGCCCGCTCTTGATGCGCGGGTGCGGAACGGCGTAAATGGCCCCCTGTCGGAAGGTCAGGGCGGCGCCACCATGGCGTGGTCGCACAAGGGGGCGCGAGAGTCCGGGAATGTTGTTCAACAGCCACGCCTTCATCTTCGGCTTCCTTCCGCTGACCCTGGTCGTCTATTTCCTGCTGTCGCGGCGCTGGCCGCAGGCGGGCATCGGCTGGCTGGCGCTGGCGTCGCTGGCCTTTTACGGCTGGTGGGACGTGCGCTTCGTCGCCCTGCTGCTGGCCTCGATCGCCTTCAACTTCTCGTGCGGGCTGGCCCTGGCCGGGCGGCTGGCGGTGCCGGTGCCGCGCCGGTTGCTGCTGCCGCTGGGCATCGCCGTCGACCTGGCGCTGCTGGTCTATTTCAAATATGCCAATTTCTTCCTGGCCCAGTTGCCGGGCGATCTGCCGGCATTGGACGTGGTGCTGCCGCTGGGCATCTCGTTCTTCACCTTCACCCAGATCGCCTTTCTGGTGGACGTGGCGACCAAGGGCACGCGCGAATTCGGGCTGACCAATTACGTGCTGTTCGTCACCTATTTCCCCCACCTGATCGCCGGGCCGGTGCTGCATCACAAGGAAATGATGCCCCAGTTCGCCGACCCGGCGAACAAGCGGTTCTCGCCGCGCGCCCTGGCGGCCGGGCTGGGGGTTTTCGCCATCGGGCTGGTCAAGAAGGTGGTGCTGGCCGACAGCATCGCCCCCTATGCCGATGCGGTCTTCGCCGCCCCCGCCAGCCACGTGGTGCTGACCATGGCCGAGGCGTGGGCCGGGGCGCTGGCCTATACCATGCAGATCTATTTCGACTTTTCCGGCTATTCCGACATGGCGGTGGGGCTGTCGCTGATGTTCGGCATCCGCCTGCCGGCCAATTTCAATTCTCCCTATCAGGCCGCCAACATCGTCGAGTTCTGGCGCCGCTGGCACATGACGCTGTCGCGGTTCTTGCGCGACTATCTCTACATCCCGCTGGGCGGCAACCGGCATGGCGAGGGGCGGCGCTATGGCAATCTGGTCGTCACCATGGTGATCGGCGGGCTGTGGCACGGCGCCAACTGGACCTTCGTGCTGTGGGGGGCGCTGCACGGCTTTTACCTGCTGGTCAACCACGCCTGGCAAAGGCTGGTTCCCGGCCCGGCCCGGCCCGGTGCCGCCGCCGTGCTGGCGGCGCGGCTGCTGACCTTCGTGGCGGTGGTGGTGGCGTGGGTGCCGTTCCGCGCCGACAGCCTGCATTCCGCCGGCGCCATCCTGGCCGCCATGGCCGGCATGAACGGTTTGCCGGCGGGCGGTGGGCTGATGCTCAACAATCTGGTGGCCGATTGGCGCGTGGGCATCCGCTTGTTGGTGGCGATGATGGCCATCGCGCTGCTGCTGCCCAACACCTTGCGGCTGTTCGCCGCCGAGCGCCCCACCCTGGACGGGCCGCCGCCGCTGTCGGGGCGTTGGCAGGCGCGTCTGGGCTGGCGCCCCGGCGTGGCCTGGGGGGCCTGCGGCGGTCTGCTGCTGGCGGTGGGTGTGCTGTTCCTGGGCGGCGATTCGCCCTTCCTCTATTTCCAGTTCTGACCATGGCCCGGCTTCGTCCCCACTTCCTGGCGCTCGCCGCCGCCGTCGCAATCGTGCTGGGCACGGTGGGCGCGGTCAATCTGACGGTGGACGTCAAGGGTGCCTTGCGCGGGGCCGACCATGACGGCCCTGCGGCTTACGCCCGCGCGGTCATGGCCTCGGCCCACGGGCTGGCGTGGCCCGAACGGCAGGAACGCGCCATCAAGGCGGCGCTGGCCGAGGCCTCGGACGCCGATTGCTATGTGGTCGGTACCAGCCACATGCAGATGGTGCGCCGCGACAGCTTTGCCCCGGCGCGGGCGGCGTGCCGGCGGCTGACCAATCTGTGGGTGACCCAGGGCACGCTCGAGGACGTCACCGTCATGCTGGCCGCCCTGTTGGACAAGCCGGCCGCCCGCCGGGTGTTCGTCGGCGTGTCGCCGTGGCTGTTCAAATGGGGCGCCAATCGCGGCTGGACCGAGAACGCCGAGGCTTACGAGCGCGCCCGCCGCCGCTTCGGCCTGTCCAAGGCGGCGACCGGCGGCGCCGGCCTGGACGGCATCGCCAACCTGCTGAACTACAAATACTTCGAAGCCAATGTGCGCCATGTGCTGGCCCGGCGCGGCAATCCGGGCGGCTTTCGCCCGGCCGCCGACGAGGACGCCGGCAATCTGGGCGATGG
>DATGXU010000260.1:0-4744 GCA_035298685.1 Magnetospirillum sp.
GGGCGACCGGGCCGTCGGCCTGGATCACGGCGGCGATACGGGCGTCGCGGGCGGGCGGCTCCATCCACGCGGTGTCGCGCGGGCGGGCGCCCAGTTGCTTGAGCAATCCGCCGGCCCCCATGCGCATGATGTCGGCCGGCTTTATGGGGATGTCGGCGGCGATGCGGGCCAGCACCCAGTCCAGCCCGTTGGGCTTGGACGAACGGGCGCAGCCGGGCAGGGTGACCACCGGAACCGCATCCAGATGGGCCAGCACCAGCAAATTGCCGGGGTCGGCCGGCATGCCGAAATGGTCGATCCGCCCGCCGGCACGCAGGATGGCGCTGGGCACCACGTCGCGTCGGTCCACGGTCGCCGAAGCCCCCGCCACCAGCACCAGATCGGCGCCCAGGCTCAGGGCCTTGCCCAGGGCGCGCTCGATGGGGCCGATTTCGTGCGGGCAGCGCAGTTCATGCACGATCTCGCCGCCCAACGCGGCCATGCGGGCGCGGGTGACGGCGGCGGTGACCGTCATCACCTGTTCCTTGAGGCCGGGCAGGGTGGTGGAAATCAGCACGGCGCGGTGCGGCCGGAACGGGCGCACCGACATCAGCGGCCCGCCGGTCGAGGCATAGGCAGCGCAGGCATCCAGCACCCGGCGATCCACGCCGAACGGGATGATCTTGACGGTGGCGACCATGTGGCGCGGCCCTACCTGCTCGAAAGCGGGGGCGGTGGCGACGGTGACGGCCTCGTCCACCAGGTTCAGGCGGTCCAGGCGCTCGCGGTCATAGACCAGCAGGCCGCGCTGGGCGGCGAACAGGTTGCAGCGCCCGGTGAACGGGGTGTTGATGGTGACGCCCTTGCCGGCCAGGGCGCGGGCGATCAGCCCGGCGGCCTCGTCCTCGCCCACGTCGCCGGGCTCCAGCCGCGCACCGGTCAGGAAATTGATGCCGGCTGCCTTCAACAGGCGCACGTCCTCGGCGGTCAGCACGCGGCCCTTCTTCAGCATGGCCTGCGGCAGCCGCAACGAATGGGCCAGGATCAGCCCGACGGCGTCGTCCACCCGTTCCTCGCCGAAATTCATGCGCCGCATACTCCTCGTTAGGAGGCCCGGAGTTTAGCTATCGCGGCGGGATTCGCCAGCTTTCTCCATATGGGGAATCGCCTTCGCCGTTGGGAGACGCGGCGGAGCATTGGCGGTGTCGCCGCTTGGGCGCTATCATGCGCGAACCGGTTCGGCATATGGATGGTTCGCCTGACCGGACGAGGAGTGTGACGATGCCGTTCGCGGTGAAATCCTGCCTGGATGTGGTGTTCTGGTTCACCGACCGGGCGCTGAATGACCGGGAGTATATTCAGCCGCAAAAGCTTCACCGGCTGATGTTCCTGGCCCAGGCCTATTATTCGGTCGCCTATCCCGGCCGCAAGCTGATGCCGGCCACCTTTGTCACCGACGCGCTGGGGCCGGTGGAACCGACCGTGTTCCATGCCTTCGCCTATGGCCGCCCGCACATGGTCGAGGCCAATCCGATCGCCGACACCGTGGCCCATTTCCTGGACAGCATCTGGCGCCGGTTCGGCCAATACAGCGCCGAGCAGCTCAACAAGAAGCTGGCCGAGCACGCGCCGGTGGCCGAAGCCGCCGCCAAGGGCATGGGCGAGGAAATCCCGCTGGCCGCCATGGTGAAGTATTACGGCGCCGAAGCCGCCAGCCGCCGGGGCGGTGGAACCGCCTCGGCCGCCGCCCAGGTGGTGCGCCCCCGCCTGATGCGCTCGCAGGATGGCAAGGCCGTGGCGGTGTCGGCATGGACACCGAAGGCGTTGACGAAGAAATAGCCTCTAACGCGCCAGCGGCTCGTACCAGTCTTGCGGAAAGGCTGCTTCGGCGCGGGCGCCGTGATTGAACGGCGCCTTCAGGCCGCCGGGGAACCGCTCGCCGATCAGGCGATGGTATTCGGCGCGCCCGTCCAGTCCGCGCTTGTGCGCCATATGGACGAACCAGCGATAGCCCGCCGCCACGTGGCGGATTTCGTCGTGATAGATGATATCCAGCGCCGGCGGCGTGACGGTGTCGCCGTTGCGGGCCAGCTTGTCCATGGTCGCCGGTGTGGTGTCGAGGCCACGCGCTTCCAGCGTCATCGGCACCACCGCCAGCCGGGCCATCAGGTCGTCGGCGGTTTTTTCCGCCGCCTGCCACAATCCGTCATGGGCGGGCAGGTCGCCATAGGCGGCACCCAGTTGCGACAGCAGGGACTGCAGCATCTCGAAATGCACCGCCTCGTCCAGCGCCACCTGCACCCAGTCGTCATGGAACGCCTTGGGCAGGGCCTCGTCGGGGAAACGGCAGATGATGTCCCAGGCCAGATCGATGGCGTTCAGCTCGATATGGGCCAGGGCATGCAGCAGGCCGATGCGCCCGCGTTCGCCGCCATAGGCGCGCTTGGGCATCTCCTTGGGCGCCAGCAATTGCGGGCGCTCGGGCCGCGCCGGGCGGGGCGGCGGCAGGGCATCACCGATGGCGGCGATGCGGCCGGCGAACCAGTCGTCGGCCAGAATGCGGGTCAGGCGGCATTTCTCGGTCGCGTCGGCGGTGGCAAGAATGGCGGTCGCGGCTGCGGTCAGGCTGGTCATGGGCTCAGGTGCGGCATGGGGTGGGCGCGGCGGTTACAGGCCGCGGAGGGTGTCCAGGATGTCCTTGATATGGCCGGTCACCTTGACCTTGCGCCATTCCTTGACCACCACGCCGGCCTCGTCGATCAGGAAGGTCGAGCGTTCGATGCCCATGTACTTCTTGCCGTACATGGACTTTTCCTTCCACACGCCGAAGGCCTCGCACAAGGCGCCCTCGGTGTCGCTGGCCAGCGGGAACGGCAGCGAGTGCTTGGCGCGGAACTTCTCGTGGCTGGCAATGGAATCCTTGGACACGCCCAGGATTTCCGCGTTGTGGACCGGGAATTGCGGGAATTCGTCGCGGAACTGGTGGGCTTCGGATGTGCATCCCGAGGTGTCGTCCTTGGGATAGAAATACAGCACCAGCCGTTTGCCCTTGTAATCGCCAAGCGAGCGCGGACCTTCGTCGGTCTGCACGGTGAAGGCGGGGGCGGGTTGGCCGACGGTCACGCTCATCGCTTTATCCCTCTCCTGAAATGTTCGCCGGGGGGCTTTCGGGCCCCGCCGAGTTGTAATGGCTTGCGCGCACCGATCAAGTGACGGTTTTACGCATCGGGGCCGATGCGCAGGCGGGTCTGCCGGCCCGGTTCACCCACCACGCGCTCGAAGACTTCCAGCGCCTGCGCGGCACAGTCGTCCATGCGGTCCACCAGGGTCTTGAAGTCGGTCAGCCCCGACGCCTGCACCAGAACGTCCCTCAGGCCGCGCGGTGCCGTCTTTTCGTCGAACGCCCCGGCGATGGTCTGGCGCAGCACCAGTTGCACCGCCGACCACAGGCGCCACGCCGCCACCAGGGCGTCAAGGTCCGACCCGGCCAGCAAGCCCGCCGTCGCCGCGCGCTCCAGGGCGTCGCGGGTGTTGGTGGACAGGATTTCCGGATGCTGGCGGCCATGGCGCAGCTGCAGGTATTGCGCGGTGAATTCGATGTCCACCAAGCCGCCGCGCAGGTGCTTGACCTCCCAATGGCTGTCGGCCTTGTGTTCGCGCGCTATGCGCTCGCGCATTTCGGCCACGTCCACCACCAGCCGGTCGGCGTCACGCTCGCGGGTCAGCACGTCGCGGATGACCGCTTCCACCTTGGCGGTGATGGCCGGCGTGCCGGTGACCACGCGGGCGCGGGTCAGCGCCATATGCTCCCACGTCCAGGCGGATTCGCGCTGGTAACGCTCGAACGACTGGAAGCTCGAGGCGATGGGGCCGGAATGGCCCGACGGCCGCAGCCGCATATCCACCTCGTACAAAGTGCCCTCGGCGGTCTTGGCGGTCAGGGCGTTGACGATACGCTGGGTCAGGCGCGCATACCACGTCGCCACCGCCAGCGGGCGGTCGCCGTCGGATTCGTCCACGCCCTCGGGGGCGTCGTAGACCAGGATCAGGTCCATGTCCGAGGTGGCGGTCATCTCGTGGCCGCCCATCTTGCCCATGGCCAGGATGCACCAGCCGCCGCCGGGCACGCTGCCGTGCGGGCGGGTGAGTTCCTTTTCCACCTCGGGCGTCATCACCGACAGCACGGCGTCGCCGATGTCCGAGAAGGCGCGGGCGGCCTGATCGGGCGTCAGCATGTTGCGCAGGGTCTGCACGCCCACCTGGAACTTGCGGTCGTTGGCCCAGCGGCGGCTGGTGTCCAGCACTTCCTGGAAGTCGCCGGCCTCGGCCAGCGCGCGGCCCAGTTCCGCCCGCAATTCGTCGAAGGCCGGCGGCGGTTCGAAGAACGACGACGTCACCACCGCGTCCAGCACGGTGGTGTGGCGGGCCAGATGTTCGGCCAGCCGGGGCGCGTTGCCCATGATCTCGGCCACCAGCTCCAACAGCGACGGGTTGGAATAGAACAGCGAGAACAGCGGCACGCCGGCCGGCAGGCGTGACAGGAAGTCGTCGAACCGCATGAAGGCGTCGTCGGGCGACACCGTGGTCGCCATGGCGCCCAGCAAGGCCGGGGTCAGCTCGGTCAACAGCTCGCGCGCCCGCGTCGAGCGGGTCGCCCGCACCCGCCCGTGGTGCCAGCCGCGAATGGTCGAGCACACCGCGTCGGCATTGCCGAACCCCATCTCGGCGATGGTGCGCACGGTCTCGGGGTCGTTCTCGCCGCCGG
>DATGXU010000261.1:0-2632 GCA_035298685.1 Magnetospirillum sp.
GATTATCCCTATCATTCCGAACGCGACCCCATGGAAAAGCGGCCGCCGCTGCCGCGCCGCCAGCACACCATGACCAGCCGCGTGCCCGGCGCGGCGCCCACCGCCACCCAGATCGGCCAAGTGGCGGGCATCGCCCTGCGGCCGCGCGAGACCCTGAAGGGGCTGGTTTCCGACAACGTGCGCACCGCGCTGTGCATTCAGCCGCGCGACGGCCGCCTGAACGTGTTCATGCCGCCGGTGGAAACCGCCGAGCAGTACCTGGACTTGATCACCGCCATTGAAAACACCGCGCGCGAGACCGGCTGCCCGGTGCGGCTGGAGGGCTATCCGCCGCCGCACGACCATCGCCTGAAGGTGCTGAAGGTGACCCCCGACCCCGGCGTCATCGAGGTCAACGTGCAGCCGGTGGAAAGCTGGCGCCGGCTGGTGGCCGACACCCTGGCGCTTTATGACGAAGCCCATCAGTGCCGCCTGGGCACCGAGAAGTTCATGACCGACGGCCGCCACGTCGGCACCGGCGGCGGCAACCACATGGTGCTGGGCGGCGCCACCCCGGCCGACAGCCCGTTCCTGCGCCGGCCCGATCTGCTGGGCAGCCTGATCCGCTTTTGGCAGAACCACCCCAGCCTGTCCTATCTGTTCTCGGGCCTGTTCATCGGCCCGACCAGCCAGCATCCGCGCGTCGACGAAGGCCGCGACGATTTCCTGTACGAGATGGAGATCGCGCTGTCGCAACTGCCGCCCAAGGGCCGCGACTGCCCGCCCTGGCTGGTGGACCGGGTGCTGCGCAACGTGCTGGTGGACGTCACCGGCAACACCCACCGCACGGAAATCAGCATCGACAAGCTGTATTCCCCCGACGGCCCCACCGGACGCCTGGGACTGGTGGAGTTCCGCGCCTTCGAGATGCCGCCCCACGCCCGCATGAGCCTGGTGCAGCAATTGCTGCTGCGCGCCCTGATCGCGCGGTTCTGGGACGAGCCCTACACCGCGCCGGTGGTGCGCTTCGGCAGCGCGCTGCGCGACCGCTTCATGCTGCCGCACTGGCTGGAGCGGGACTTCCACGAGGTGCTGGAATGGCTGGCCCTGGGCGGCATCCGCTTCGACCCCGCGTGGTTCGCGCCCCATGTGGAATTCCGTTTCCCGCTGGTGGGCGAGATCTTCCACGCCGGCATGCGGCTGGAACTGCGCCATGCGCTCGAGCCCTGGCACGTGCTGGGCGAGGAACCGGGCGCCGGCGGCACCGTGCGCTACGTGGATTCGTCGGTCGAGCGCCTTCAGGTCAAGCTGGCCAACCGCGCGGGCGACCGCTATGTGGTGACCTGCAACGGCGTGCCGGTGCCGCTGGCCGCCACCGGAACCACCGGCGAATGGGTGGCCGGCGTGCGCTATCGCGCCTGGTGGCCGGCGTCGTGCCTGCATCCCTCCATCGGCGTTCACTCGCCGCTGGTATTCGACATCCTGGACACCTGGACGGGCCAGTCGGTGGGCGGCTGCACCTATCACGTCGCCCATCCCGGCGGACGCAATTACGACACCTTCCCGGTCAATTCCTATGAAGCCGAAGCGCGACGCCGCGCCCGCTTCTTCCCCTTCGGCCACAGCCATGGCCCGATGGCGGCGCAAGCGGCGAGGCTCCATCCGGACTACCCCAATACCCTCGATCTGCGGTTACAATAGGATTTCGTGCGTTGCGGACAGAGGGTGACATCATTCAGGCGTTCTATCGGCCAGCCGGCGATTTCCACGACGAAATGCAGGATGGGGGCGGCGCCATCCGCCCCCATTGGCGCGCTTTCGCCGACGCGTTCGCCAACCTGTCGGCGGCGGACCTGAGCCGGCGGTGGGAATTCGGTCAGACCCTGCTGCAGGAAAACGGCGTCACCTACAACGTCTATGGCGACCCCGCCGGGCTGGAACGGCCGTGGCAGCTCGACCCGCTGCCGGTCATCCTGTCGGCGGCGGAATGGAGCGACATCGAGCGGGCGGTGGTCCAGCGCGCCACCCTGCTGGATGCGGTGATCGGCGATCTGTACGGCGCGCGCCGGCTGATCGCCGACGGCCTGATCCCGCCCTCGCTGCTGCACGCCAATCCCAATTACCTGCGCCCCTGCGCCGGCATGCGCCCGCCGGGCGGACACTTCCTGAACGTCTATGCGGTGGAACTGGCGCGCGGCAACGACGGCGGCTGGCGGGTGATCGCCGACCGCACCGAAGTGCCGGCCGGCACCGGCTATGCCCTGGAAAACCGCACCATCGTCAGCCGCGTGCTGCCGGAATTCTTCCGCGCCATGCCGGTGCGGCGGCTGGGGCCGTTCTTCGACGCCTTGCGGGCCACGCTGCAATCGCTGAGCCCGCGCCGCAACGACGACCCGCGCATCGTGCTGATGACGCCGGGCCCCTATAACGAAACCTATTTCGAGCATGCGTTCCTGGCCCGCCATCTGGGCCTGACCCTGGTTCAGGGCGAAGACCTGACCGTGCGCGACAACAAGGTGTTCCTGAAAACCCTGACCGGCCTGCAACAGGTCGACGTGATCCGCCGCCGCACCATGGGCGAGTGGTGCGACCCGCTGGAACTGCGCGGCGATTTCTCCGTTGTGCGGGACGACGACGAGCACATCAACGCCCT
>DATGXU010000262.1:0-4435 GCA_035298685.1 Magnetospirillum sp.
CCGCCAAGCCGGCCTGCCCCCCTTCCACGACGACCTTGCCGCCCACCGCCAGGAAGCGGCGGCCGAGGGCGCCACCCCGCCGGCCGATATGGAAGATTACATCCGCCGCCGCGACCAATGGTTCACCACCATGGGCTGGCGCTAGCGCCGGCACATCCAGGCCAACCGGAAACCACCGTTGGATTTTTAGGCGGCTCGCGGCTACCTTGGAAGTTGTCGCCGATCCCCCTATGATGGCCGCAAGCTCAGTTCGGCCCATCACGGGGAAAAAATGAAAAAGATCGCCACGGTCCTTGCTCTCGGCTTCAGCCTGGCGGGCTGCGCCAATGCCGCAAGCGTCAAGACGCAAGCGATGACGGAAGGCACCGAGCGCGCGTTCGATTCATCCTATGAGGACGTTGTGCGGGCGGTCACCGACGGCCTGGCGCAACTGAAACTAACCCCAAGCGAGCAGCAGGACGTCCCCGAGGGGCGCATGATCCTGGTCGCGCGCCCGCCCCATGGCTTCAGCTGGGGTGAAGTTGGGCGAATCCTGGTGGTGCGTTCGGAAAGCAAGCCCACCCAGGTTCGCGTGGTCTACGAAAAGCGAATGGCCCTGCAGTGGGCTGGCTCGCAGTCCAGCTTTGCGCGGAACCTGTTCGCCAAAATGGACGCCGTATTGGGCAAACCATCGCCGGACAAGGCAAAACCGTGACCGCCCACGCTGTCGTCTCTCGCGCCGTTGGTCGGCCAGGGCCTGAGGAGATGCACAAATGAGTCGGGAATTGGCTGACTTCGTTCGCCAAGCCCTCGCGGCGGGCATCGAGCGCGTGCGCATTGCCGAAGCCCTTCGCCAAGCCGGCTGGCAAGAAACCGACACGCAGGCGGCCCTTGGCTGTTTTGCCGATATTGCCTTCCCGGTCCCGGTGCCGCGCCCAAAACCCTATCTGTCAGCGCGAGAGGTCTTCCTGTACCTGCTGGCTTTCGGCGCCCTGTACGTTGGCACGTGGCACGTGGGGGCGATGTCGTTTGCCTTCATCGATCACTATCTTCCCGACCCTTCCCGCTACGGCTATGCCCACCGCAGTTTTGCCGACGCGGTTCGCTGGAACGTATCCGCGCTGATCGTTTCCGTACCCCTGTTCCTGTGGACCTTCCGCATCATCGAAAACGGGATCGCCATCGATCCGACGAAGCGCGATTCGCGTCCCCGGAAATGGCTGACCTACTTGACGCTGCTGGTTGCCGCAAGCGTTATCGCCGGTGACTTGGTGATGCTCGTCTACAACGTACTTGGCGGCGAATATGGACTGCGCTTCCTGCTGAAAATCACGACCGTCGGCATCCTTGCCGGCGGCGCGTTCACTTATTTTCTGTCCGACATGCGCCGCGAGGAAGCATGAGTCCCCGAAGCACCATGTTCGCCGGCGCGGTCGGGACAATCGCCGTGGTAGCCGTGGTGGCGGGCATTACCGTCATCGATTCGCCGGCAGAAACCCGCGAGCAGAAGCTCGACGCACAACGTGTCGCGGACCTCCGCCGGATTGCTTTTGCTGTCGATGCCCAGCTGCGCAAAACCGGCACCTTGCCGGCCAATCTGAACGCACTGAAGACTGCCGACCAGGTGAACTCGTTCCAGCTCGCCGACCCAGTGACGGCCGAGCCTTACGACTACAAGACCACGGGCCCACGCTCTTACCAGCTCTGCGCCACCTTTAGCCGCCCCACCCCGATGAACGACGGCGACCGCGATCCCAATCGGACGCCGGAATTCTGGAACCATTCCGCCGGTCGCCATTGCTTTTCGGTGGAGGTCGCGATGACGAAATCCCCATGACCGCCGTCGCTTTTTCCGGCTTCGTCGGTTCCAGAAACGTGGGACCGACCACACGACGAAATTTTGCCGCAGCCCTTGTTTTCCTGATGGTCAGCGGGCCAGTCGGAGCACATGCCGAAGAGGACCCCAAACCGATTGATGCCGCGGGGGCGTGGCGAGAGGGGCCTGCTCTGGTCATCGATACCGCACGCGGCGTTCGCACCTTCACAAACATTCCATGCGGGAGCGAAACGCCGGCCGAGACACTGCACTGCAGGCGCCACCGGCTGATCGTCGGGCAGACGGGGGGCCTCTCTGTCGTTGAGATCACCCATTACGAAGACAGGGATTACGCCGTTGTCGATAGGAATACGGGGCAGGTCTTTGAAGTGAGGGGCGAACCGCTGCTCTCGCCTGACCCCAGGCTATTCGCCAGCGTCGATCAGCACGGTAATCCAGATTTCGGGCTGCCGCCGGGTATTGAGGTTTGGTCGAAAGCAGCCGTCGATGGCTGGTGGCGCAGGCAATGGCAAACCGCCCTGCCCGAGCAATGGACACTCGGCGTTCCCCGCTGGACCGATACCCGCTCGTTTGTCCTGATAGCCCGCACCGATGGATGGGCGGCCACTTCCGCTGACAAAAAAGACTTCGAACTGACGGCGCTGTGGAACGGGTTCTATTGGACGCTCAACGGACTGCCATCAAAATCGGGGGAAGCACTTCCATGACCGCCTCCTCGTCTGAACGGCCTTATATAGAGCTCTCCTTATCAGATCGCGAAGATCCTGATCTGGTCACTTTAAGCGTTCGAGCAAGATCTGGACCATTCCGTGGCGAATCTGAGGTTTATATCGGCCCCGTTCAGCTGAAAAAGCTCAAAAATTCTCTTGAACAATATCCTATTATTTTCGACGACGCCCATATAGAAGGAATTTTTCCTCTTGATACCGTGCTTATTAGTATTCTCCCATACGATGCCAGAGGATATCTTCTATTGACGGCAGACCTCTCGTCAGAAAATGAGCCTCGTCAGACCGCCTCCGTGAGATTTTTGGTCGAATATGAGGTAGTTGCAAAGTTCAGCGCCCAGTTGGGACGCCTGATCGCCGGTGATCTCTCGACCGCTCGCTTAGAGGGAGTCTTATGACCGCCCACGCCCCCACCGTCGCTTTTTCCGGCATCGACTGCCTGGACGTGGACGTTCAGGCGCAGGCGCCCGCCGCCCTCGTCGGTTTCACCGTCGTAAAAACGATTACAGACGGGAACAGGACATGAGCCGCGTTGGCATTATTTTGTGTGCCTTGTATGCGCTCGTCATCGCGGCGTGCGTTGCGTCCGCGTTTTCATCCGACGACTTCAAAGGTTCGTATGTCCTGCTTCAGCTCCCCATAGCCCTTCAAATAGCCTTGATATCCGCACTGGGCCTTGCCCCGCTGATGCGAAATTTAAATTGGCTAGAAACCTACGCCCTGCTGGCCACTCCGACTTTCGCAGTTCTGTACGGCCTCGGCTGGGTACTTGAATGGCCGCATAAAGGAAAGCCATGACCGCCCACGCCCCCACCGTCGCCTTTTCCGGCATCGACTGCCTGGACATCGATGTCCAGGTGCAGATTTCCGCCGGCTTCGTCGGTTTCACCATCGTCGGCCTGCCCGACAAGGCGGTGGGGGAAAGCCGCGAGCGGGTGCGGGCGGCGTTCAATTCGCTGGGGCTGGCGCTGCCGCCCAAGCGCATCACCGTCAATCTGGCGCCCGCCGACCTGTTGAAGGAGGGCAGCCATTTCGATCTGCCCATCGCGCTGGGGCTGCTGGCGGCCATGGGGGTGCTGCCGGCGGACGAGGTGGCGGGGTATGTGTCCCTGGGGGAACTGGGGCTGGATGGGTCGATCGCGTCGGTGGCCGGGGTGCTGCCCGCCGCCATCGCCGCCCATGGGGCGGAAAAGGGGCTGATCTGCCCGGCGGCGCAGGGGTCGGAGGCGGCATGGGCGGGCGATATCGACATTCTGGCGGCGCCCAGCCTGCTGGCGCTGATCAACCATTTCAAGGGCACCCAGGTTCTGAGTCCGCCGCAGCCCAAGCTGGCCGAGGCCGAGGGCTCGCCGCTGGACCTGCGCGACATCAAGGGCCAGGAATCGGCCAAGCGCGCCCTGGAAGTGGCGGCGGCCGGCGGCCATAACCTGCTGATGATCGGGCCGCCGGGGTCGGGCAAGTCCATGCTGGCGGCGCGGCTGCCCGGCCTGCTGCCGCCGCTGGCCCCGGCCGAGGCGCTGGAAGTCAGCATGATCCATTCGGTGGCCGGCCAATTGGCCGACGGCAAATTGCTGTACCGGCGCCCGTTCCGCGATCCCCACCATTCGGCGTCGGTGCCGTCGCTGGTGGGCGGCGGCATGCGGGCGCGGCCGGGCGAGGTGTCGCTGGCCCATAATGGCGTGCTGTTCCTGGATGAATTGCCGGAATTCCAGCGCGGCGCCCTGGAAGCCCTGCGCCAGCCGCTGGAATCAGGCCGCGCCGCCGTGGCGCGGGCCAATGCCCACGTCACCTATCCCGCCCGTGTGCAACTGGTCGCCGCCATGAACCCGTGCCGCTGCGGCTATCTGGGCGATGCCGGGCTGGCCTGCAGCAAGGCGCCCAAATGCGGCGC
>DATGXU010000263.1:0-4220 GCA_035298685.1 Magnetospirillum sp.
GCCAGATCGCGCAAGCCTTGCAGCCGGTCGGCCAGCAGCCGGTCGACCTTGGCGCGGTCGGGGCCTTTCAGCGACGCAAGACTGACGGGCTGCCCGGCAACATCGGTATACCAGTCGATAAGGGATGCCCCAGGCGCGCGCACAGGTTCTGAAATAATCGACGCCGAGGTAGCAGGAAGATAACGGCGAATAAAAGAGTTTATAGCCGCATAGTTTTCCCACAAGGGGCGCCCGGACACGACGGGAGGCTGGGCGGATACCGCATCCAGCCGCGCAATTCTTACTTTTTGCGCCATTACAAGCCGCAGCCCCCCAGGCATCCCCGATGAATTCCCTGCTACCAGATTACAACAAACGGCAAAATAAGCTAGCCTCCAGCATCAATCGGGGCAGCGGCGAAAAGGTCACAAATCTGTCATTTTGCCAAATGCCGAAATGATGGTATCGTCCACTCATGCTCGAAACATTCGAAACCGTCGCCAAGGCCGTCGCCGACCCCAGCCGGGTCCGCATCCTGAAGCTGCTGGAAAAGGGTGAGCTGTGCGTGTGCCAGATCACCACGGTACTTGATCTGGCGCCCGCCACCGTTTCCAAACACCTATCCATGCTCAAGGCCGCCGGGCTGGCGCAGCAACGGCGTGACGGAAAGTGGGTGTACTACCGGCTGGCCGAGCGCGCCTTCAATCCCTACGCCCCCCACTTCCTGACCCTGGTGCGGGCATCGTTGGGCGACGACCCCACCACCGGCGAGGACCTGCGCCTGCTGGCCCGGGTCAACGCGGTGCCGCTTTCCACCCTATGCGACCAGGGGCGCGGCGCGCTGGCGCCGGAAGACTCGCGCTGCTGCGCGGAAACCGCCCCCCCCTCGATCCAAGGATGACCGACATGGCTGAACGGCCCATCAATGTTCTTGTGCTCTGCACCGGCAATTCCGCCCGCTCGGTGCTGGCCGAATGCCTGATCAACGATCTGGGCGGCGGCCGGTGGAAGGCGTACAGCGCCGGCAGCCACCCCACCGGCACGGTCAACCCGCTTTCCATCGAGATCCTGCGGGAAAAGGGCCACGCGACCGAGGGCCTGCGCTCGAAGTCGTGGGACGAATTCGCCACCGCCGACGCGCCGCGCATGGATCTGGTCGTCACCGTCTGCGACAACGCCGCCGGCGAGGTCTGTCCCATCTGGCCGGGAGCGCCGCGCAAGCTGCATGTGGGCTTTCCCGACCCCGCCGCCGCCGAAGGCAGCCACGAGGAACGTCTGGCTGCGTTCCGCGAGGTCTACGGCATGATCGAAGCAACCATTCGCAAGCTGATCGCGCTTGGCCCCGAACGGGCAGGAGAGGTTTGAATGTCGGCGCAGTGCGAGGCCAAGGCCAAGGCCCCCATGGGGGTGTTCGAACGCTATCTGACCCTGTGGGTGGCATTGTGCATCGTCGCAGGCGTGGCGCTGGGCCATTTCGCACCGGCACCCTTCCACGCCATCGGCGGCATGGAGGTGGCCAAGGTCAACCTGCCGGTGGCGGTGCTGATCTGGCTGATGATCATCCCCATGCTGCTGAAGATCGACTTCGGCGCCCTGCATCAGGTGCGCGAGCATTGGAAAGGCATCGGCGTCACCCTGGTCATCAACTGGGCGGTCAAGCCGTTCTCGATGGCGCTGCTGGGCTGGGTGTTCGTCTCGACCCTGTTCCGCCCCTGGCTGCCGGCCGACCAGATCGACAGCTACATCGCCGGCCTGATCCTGCTGGCCGCCGCGCCCTGCACCGCCATGGTGTTCGTGTGGTCCAACCTGACCAACGGCGAGCCGCACTTCACGCTGAGCCAGGTAGCCTTGAACGACACCATCATGGTGGTCGCCTTCGCCCCCATCGTCGGCCTGCTGCTGGGCCTATCGTCCATCACCGTGCCGTGGGACACCTTGCTGCTGTCGGTGGTGCTGTACATCGTGGTGCCGGTGGCGGTGGCGCAGGTGTGGCGCAAGGCGCTGCTGGCCCGTGGGCCGCAGGCGTTGTCGAACCTGCTGACCAAGCTGGGGCCGCTGTCGCTGGGCGCGCTGCTGACCACGCTGGTGCTGCTGTTCGGCTTCCAGGGCGAGCAGATCATCGCGCAGCCGCTGGTCATCTTGCTGCTGGCGGTGCCGATCACCATCCAGGTCTATTTCAACAGTGGCTTGGCCTACCTGCTGAACAAGAAACTGGGCGTCGCCCATTGCGTGGCCGGCCCGTCGGCACTGATCGGCGCCAGCAACTTTTTCGAACTGGCCGTCGCCGCCGCCATCAGCCTGTTCGGCTTCCAGTCGGGCGCGGCGCTCGCCACCGTGGTCGGCGTGCTGATCGAGGTGCTGGTGATGCTGTCGGTGGTTCGCATCGTCAACGCCAGCAAGGGCTGGTACGAAACCAGGTAGGAGGACGCCATGAAGAAGCTTGAAGTCTACGATCCCGCCATGTGCTGTTCGACCGGCGTATGCGGCCCCGATGTGGACCCGGTGCTGGTGACCTTTGCCGCCGATCTGAAATGGGTGGCGGACCAGGGGGTGGCCGTCCAGCGGTACAACCTGGGCAGCGAGCCGCAGGCTTTTGCCGCCAATCCCGCCGTGATCGCCGAAATGCAGGCCGGAATGGAGCGGCTGCCCATCATCGCCATCGACGGCGCCATCGTCTCGACCGGCGTCTACCTGACCCGCGACCAACTGGCGGCCAAGCTGGGCCTGGCTGCGGCAAAGCCGAAGGTTACCGTCAAGGCCGGCGGGTCGTGCTGTTCCGGATCGGGTTGCTGCTAAGGGAGGCCGCCATGGCCCTGCCATCGATCACCACCCGCCACGCGTTCTTCACCGGCAAGGGCGGCGTCGGCAAGACGTCGCTGTCCTGCGCCACCGGACTGGCCTTGGCGGAAGCCGGCAAGCGGGTGCTGATCGTCAGCACCGACCCGGCCTCGAACCTGGACGAGGTGCTGGGGACGGCGTTGTCGCAGCGGCCGACCGCGATCGCCGGCGCACCCAACCTGTTCGCGCTGAACATCGACCCCGAGGCGGCGGCGCGCGACTACCGCGAGCGCATGGTCGGCCCCTATCGCGGCATCCTGCCGCCGGCCGCCATCGCCAGCATGGAGGAACAATTCTCCGGCGCCTGCACGGTGGAGATCGCCGCCTTCGACCAGTTCGCCAAGCTGCTGGGCGACCCGGCGACCACCGCCCAGTTCGACCACGTGATCTTCGACACGGCGCCGACCGGCCATACCCTGCGCCTGCTGACGCTGCCCTCGGCGTGGAGCGAGTTCATCGCGTCCTCGACCGGCGGCGCATCTTGCCTGGGTCCGCTGGCCGGACTGGAACGGCAGAAGGCGCTGTATGCCGCCACCGTCGCACAATTGTCAGACCCCGCCGCGACCTCGGTGGTGCTGGTCAGCCGGCCGGAAGGCTCGGCCCTGCGCGAGGCGGAACGCACCCGGCTGGAACTGGCCGACCTGGGCGTCACCAATCTGCGTCTGGCGCTGAACGGCGTTTTCATCGCGGCGTCCGGCGGCGACCCCGTGGCCGACGCCATGACCCACCGTGGACAAGCGGCCATCGCCCACATGCCCGAGGGTCTGGCCCGCCTGCCGCGCAGCGAAACGCCCTTCCTGCCCAAGGGAACGGTGGGCCTGGACTGCTTGCGCGGGATGTCCGATCCTGCCCTGGTTCGCCATCCCCAGATGTCGCTTGATGCCGGTGGCGCCCTGCCCGCCGGCTTGGCGCCGCTGGTCGAGGACCTTGCCGGCTGCGGCCACGGCGTGGTCATGACCATGGGCAAGGGCGGCGTCGGCAAGACCTCGGTGGCGGCAGCCATCGCCGCCGCCCTGGCACGGAAGGGCCATCGGGTGGTGCTGTCCACCACCGACCCCGCCGCCCACGTGGCGAGCGCGGTGGAAAACGCCATCCCCGGCCTGACGGTCACCCGGATCGCCCCCGAAGCCGAGGTGGCGCGCTATCGCGACGAAGTGTTGGCCAAGGCCGGCGCCACCCTGGACGCCGCCGGCCGGGCCATGCTGGAAGAGGACCTGCGGTCGCCCTGCACCGAGGAAATCGCCGTCTTCCGCGCCTTCGCCCGCACCGTGGACCAGGGCAAGAACGGCTTCGTGGTGTTGGATACCGCCCCCACCGGCCGCGCAAATCACGGAGTGATTTTTTTTGCCCCGGACGCACACAATACACTCCAATATGTTCAAAAATCATGTTTTGGTGCTTTT
>DATGXU010000264.1:0-2192 GCA_035298685.1 Magnetospirillum sp.
GAGGCCGCCCCCGCCAAGCCGCAGATGGCCGCCACCGCCGAACTGCCGAAGCCGGTCACCCCGGCCGTCATCGGTCCGCAGATTGCCCTGCCCGAGGTGCCCAAGCCCGCCGCCGAACCGGCGCCCGCGCCGGTGGCCAAGTCCGAGCCCGCTGCGGCGCCGCTGCCGCCCGCCGCTTTGACGCCGCCTCCGCTCAAGCCGGAACCGGCGGTCGCCAAGGTGGAGCCCGCCCCGGTTCCCGCACCCGCTCCGCAACTGGCGTCGCTGACGCCGCCGCCGCCCGCGCCCGTACCGGCTGCCGCTCCGGCTCCGGCCGTTTCGTCCAGGGGTGACGTGCTGACTGTGCCGTTTGCCGGTGAAAGCTCGAGCCTGTCCGAAAGCTCGCTGGCCGATTTGGATCGTCTGGTCAAGCGGATGAAGAAGGATGAAGGCCTGAGCCTGCAGTTGATGGCCTATGCCGAAGGCGACGACGCCAATGCCTCGAAGGCTCGCCGCACCTCGCTGTCCCGCGCCCTGGAAGTCCGCAAGTATTTGATGGAACAGGGCCTGCGCGCCACCCGCATCGAGGTCCGCGCGCTGGGGAACAAGGTCGAAGGCGGCGGCCCCGCCGACCGTGTCGATGCGGTGCTGGTCAGCCGGTGATTTCTGCCTTAGCCTGTGATGCCAAGCCCCGCCCTGGTGCGGGGCTTTTTTTGCTTATATCGTCCGGCCATGCGCCGTTTGCGCCCTGGAATGGACACATTCGTTTCCAACAATGGCCCAGTCATCCGTGGAGGCCCGTTCATGACCCGACCCAACCGCTATCTTCTGCGCATGGCTATCTTCGTGGCGGCGGTGGCCGGGGTGGCGGCGGTGCTGGCGCCCGGCCTGCTGCGCGCCTTCATGTCCAATCCGGGATTGAACGGCCTGATCGTCGGCGTCTTCCTGGTCGGCATCTTCATGAATTTCCGCCAGGTGCTGATGCTGAAGCCCGAGGTGGAATGGCTGGAAACCTGGCGGCGCGGCCAGCCGTCGCTGTCGGGCGGCAAGCTGCGCCTGCTGGCGCCCATGTCGTCCATGCTGGGCGAGCGCCAGGGCCGCATGAGCCTGTCGGCCATGGCCTTGCGCTCGCTGCTGGATTCCATCGCCTCGCGCCTGGATGAAGGGCGCGACATCGCGCGCTATTTCGTCGGGCTGCTGATCTTCCTGGGCCTTTTGGGCACTTTTTGGGGCCTGTCGCGCACCATCGGCTCGGTGGGCGAGGTGATCGGGTCGCTGTCGGTATCCGGCTCGGATGCGGGTGCGGCGTTCGAACGGCTGAAGACCGGGCTCGAGGCGCCGCTGGGCGGCATGGGCACGGCGTTCTCGTCGTCGTTGTTCGGCCTGGCCGGCTCGCTGGTGCTGGGCTTCCTCGACCTTCAGGCCGGGCAGGCGCAGAACGCCTTTTACAACGAGCTGGAAGATTGGCTGGCCGGCCAGACCAAGCTGGGCGGCGGCGCGCTGGCGGCCGAAGGCGATCAGCCGGTGCCCGCCTACATCCAGGCGCTGCTGGAACAGACCGCCGACTCGCTGGACGAATTGCAGCGCATCATGGCGCGGGGCGAGGAAAGCCGGATTTCCACCAACACCAATATCCGCCAACTCACCGACAAGCTGAGCACGCTGACCGATCACATGCGGGCTGAACAGGCGCTGATGATCAAGCTGGGCGAGGCGCAGATGGAAATGCGGCCGCTGTTGGCCAAGCTGGCCGATCAGTCCCAGGGCGGCATGGACGACACCACCCGCACCCACATCCGCAACATGGACGTGGCCCTGGCCCGGCTGGTGGACGAAACCGCCCAGGGCCATGACGAACTGATCGCCGAGTTGCGGTCCGAGTTCAAGCTGCTGGCCCGCACCATCGCCGCCGTGGCCGAGGACGTGGAGGGCAGCGCATGATCGGACGCCGCAACCGCCGCACCATCGATATCTGGCCGGGCTTCGTCGACGCCCTGTCGGGGCTGCTGATGGTGATGATCTTCGTGTTGCTGGTGTTCGTGCTGTCCCAGTATTTCCTGGGCAACGCGCTGAGCGGCAGCGAACAGGCGCGCGACCGGCTGGGCCGCGAAATGGCGGCGCTGGCCGAACAATTGTCGCTGGAGAAGAAATCCACCGAGACGCTGCACCGGATCGCCGGTGCGCCCGGGCGTCCGCTCGGCCGCCCCGATCCC
>DATGXU010000265.1:0-9047 GCA_035298685.1 Magnetospirillum sp.
GGCGATCCACGTGTTTCCGCGAAAAGTCTATTGGCAACAATGGGTGGGGCGCCCGCACGTGGATGCCCGCGTCAAGCGCGGGCATGACGGCTTCCGGGATGGTAAGGGGGCCGCCTCCCCGCTAATCCGCGATGAACCAAATGAAAACGCCCGCCGTGGGAAACCACGGCGGGCGCTTCATCGAACAACCGAGGCCGATCAGCCCTTGGTCTTGCCGGCGATGATTTCGTCGGCGACCTGACGCGGAACCGGCTCGTAGTGCGAGAACTCCATCGAGTACGAGGCGCGACCCGAGGTCATGCCACGCAGCTGGCCGATGTAGCCGAACATCTCGTTCAGGGGCACGAAGGCCTCGACGGCGATGTTGGTGCCGCGCTCCAGCTGGCCCTGGATCATGCCGCGACGACGGTTCACGTCGCCGATGACGTCGCCCAGGTAATCCTCGGGGGTGACGACTTCGACCTTCATCACCGGCTCGAGGATGATCGGGCTGGCCTTGCGGATGGCTTCACGGAAGCAGGCCTTGGCGGCGATTTCGAAGGTCAGGGCGTTCGAGTCGACGTCGTGGTACTTGCCGTCGACCAGGCGGGCCTTGAAGTCCACGGTCGGATAGCCGGCCAGCACGCCGTCTTCCTTCTGCATCTGCAGGCCCTTGTCCACCGACGGGATGTATTCCTTCGGCACCGAACCGCCGACGGTCTCGTCCTCGAACTTGTAGCCGGCACCGCGCTCCAGCGGCTCGAACACGATCTTCACCTCGGCGAACTGACCGGAACCGCCGGTCTGCTTCTTGTGGGTGTAGGTGTGCTCGACCGACTGGGTGAAGGCTTCGCGGTAAGCCACCTGCGGCTTGCCCATGTTGCCTTCCACGTTGAACTCGGTGCGCATGCGGTCCAGGGTGACTTCCAGGTGCAGTTCGCCCATGCCGCGCAGGATGGTCTGGCCGGTTTCACGGTCGGTTTCCAGACGCAGCGAGGGGTCGGCGCGGACCATCTTGCCCAGCGCGTTGCCGAACTTCTCCTGGTCGGCCTTGGACTTCGGCTCCACCGACACCGAAATCACCGGCTCGGGGAACTTCATGCGCTCCAGCACCACGGGGGCCGACGAGTCGCACAGGGTGTCACCGGTTTCGGTTTCGGACAGCGAAACCAGGGCGATGATGTCACCGGCGCGAGCTTCTTCGATCGCGTTCGGCTCCTTGGCGTACATCTCGACCATGCGGCCGATCTTTTCGCGCTTGCCGCGGGTCGAGTTCATCACCGAGGCGCCCTTGGTCAGCACGCCCGAATAGATGCGAACGAAGGTCAGCGCGCCGTAGGCGTCGTTGATCACCTTGAAGGCCAGGGCCGAGAAGGGCTCGTCGTCCGACGACTTGCGCTCGCCCACCGGGTTGCCTTCGGCGTCCACGGTCTTGATGGCTTCCACGTCGGTCGGCGACGGCAGGTACCACACCACGGCGTCGAGAACCTGCTGCACGCCCTTGTTCTTATAGGACGAGCCGGCCAGCACCGGGGTGAAGGCGCCCGACAGGGTGCCGCGGCGGATGCACTCGCGCAGAACCTCGACCGAGGGGGCCTCGCCGGATTCCAGATAGGCTTCCATCGCCTCGTCGTCCTGCTCGAGGCAGGTGTCGATCAGGTCGGCGCGGTAGGTCTCGATGGCGTTCAGGATTTCCTTGTCTTCATGGACCGAAATCTTGCAACGGTCGATGATGGCGGCGCCGTCGGCCTCGACGATGTCCCACTGGGCGTCCTTGTCGTCGGACTCCCAGATGTAGCCCTTCATCTCGACCAGATCGACCATGCCCTGGAAGTTGTCTTCCGAACCGATCGGCAGGAAGATCGGCAGCGGACGGGCGCCCAGGCGGTTCTTGATCATGTCCACGCAACGGCGGAAGTTCGCGCCGGCGCGGTCCATCTTGTTCACGTAGCAGATACGCGGAACGTTGTAGTTGTCGGCCAGACGCCAGTTGGTCTCGGACTGGGGCTCCACACCGGCGACGCCGTCGAACACCACCACGGCACCGTCCAGCACGCGCAAGCTGCGGTTCACCTCGATGGTGAAGTCCACGTGGCCGGGGGTGTCGATGACGTTGATCTTCTTGCCCTTCCAGAACGCCGACACGGCAGCGGACTGAATGGTGATGCCACGCTTCTGCTCCTGCTCGAGGTAGTCAGTGGTGGTCGAGCTCTTCAGGTCCTTGGTGTCGTGAACGTCGACGATGGTGTGCTTGCGGCCCGTGTAATACAGGATGCGCTCGGTCGTCGTCGTCTTGCCGGCGTCAACGTGCGCGATGATGCCGATGTTGCGGATGTCGGAAAGGGGAGTCTGGCGAGCCATGTGGTTAAGGTCCGTTGTGTGAAAGGGACGAAGCACTGGGCAGGGACAAATCCTCTCCCCACCCAGGCCGCAAATCCGAACTGGTTTGGGGGGCGTTTTATATGAGATCGCGAGCAAAAGCCACTGCTTAACCGCACCCGATACGATTCGAACGCGCGAACCCACTCAAAGGCGTGCGGCGCCGCTTGATCCCGACCCCGGTATGCCGCCATCATCGCCGCCCCTTCCCCCCGCTTCCGCCGAAGGACCGCCATGGCCGACAGCTTGCTTCCGCCCATTCCGTACACCGATGATTATCTGCGCGGCATCCTGCGCGGCGTGCGCACCATCGCCATCGTCGGCGCCAGCTCCAACTGGAACCGGCCCAGCTATTTCGTCGCCAAGTACCTGCAGGAAAAGGGCTATCGGGTGATCCCGGTCAATCCCGGGCTGGACGGCCAGGATCTGCTGGGCGAGCGCGTCTACAAGGACCTGGCGTCGATCCCCGAGCCGGTGGACATGGTCGACATCTTCCGCAATTCCGAGGCCGCCGGCCCCATCGCCGACCAAGCCGTCGCCATCGGCGCCAAGGTGGTGTGGATGCAGCTGGGCGTGCGCAACGACGAGGCGGCGGCGCGCGCCGAGGCGGCGGGGCTGAAGGTGGTGATGAACCGCTGCCCCAAGATCGAGTTCGGCCGCCTGGGCGGCGAGCTGGGCTGGTTCGGCGTCAATTCCGGCATCATCTCGAACCGTCCCATGGAGGCGCCGCGCGCCAAGAAGGAGCGGGAAACCACCTCGGGCGGGCCGCAGCCGAAATACGGCTTCGCCACCAAGGCGGTGCATTCGGGGGCGGCGCCCGACGCCACCACCGGCGCCCGCATCACCCCCATCTACCAGACCGCATCCTATGTGTTCGAGGATGTGGACCACGCCGCCAGCCTGTTTAACCTGCACACCTTCGGCTACATCTATTCGCGCCTGACCAATCCCACCGTGTCGGTGCTGGAGGAACGCGTCGCCACCCTGGAAGGCGGACGGGCCGCCGTGGGCGCCGCCTCGGGCCATGCCGCGCAGTTCATCACCTTCTTCACCCTGATGGAACCCGGCGACCACTTCGTCGCCTCGCGCAACCTCTATGGCGGTTCGCTGACCCAGTTCGGCCTGTCGTTCAAGAAGCTGGGCTGGCATTGCAGCTTCGTCGATCCCAGGGACCCCGACAATTTCCGCAAGGCCGTCACCGACAAGACCAAGGCCATCTTCATCGAGAGCCTGGCCAATCCCGGCGGCGTCATCGTCGATATCGAGGCGGTGGCCAAGGTGGCGCACGAATTCGGCATCCCGCTGATCGTCGACAACACCCTGGCGACGCCGTTCCTGTGCCGGCCCATGGAATGGGGCGCCGACATCGTGGTGCATTCCACCACCAAGTTCCTGGCCGGCCACGGCAACGCCCTGGGTGGCGTGGTGGTGGAATCGGGCAAGTTCAACTGGGGCGCCAACGACAAGTTCCCCAGCCTGTCCAAGCCGGAACCGGCCTATCACGGCCTGACCTTCGCGGAAACCTTCGGCGACTTCGCCTTCACCACCAAGGCCCGCGCCGTGGCCTTGCGCGATTTCGGCCCCGCCATGGCGCCCATGAACGCGTTCCTGACCATCACCGGCATCGAAACCCTGCACGTGCGCATGGAGCGCCATTGCGTCAACGCTGCCAAGGTGGCCGCCTTCCTGGCCGATCATCCGGCGGTGTCGTGGGTGTCCTATGCCGGGCTGGCGGGCAGCCCGTTCAAGGCGTTGCAGGAAAAGTACCTGCCGGCCGGTGCCGGCGCGGTGTTCACCTTCGGCGTCAAGGCCGGCTTCGACGCCGGCTGCAAGATCGTCGAGAATGTGAAGCTGTTCAGCCATCTGGCCAATATCGGCGACACCCGCTCGCTGATCCTGCACCCGGCCAGCACCACCCATCGCCAGCTGACCGAGGAACAGCAGATCGCCGCCGGCGCCGGCCCCGACGTCATCCGCCTGTCGGTTGGCTTGGAGGACGTCAACGACCTGATCGCCGATCTGGATCAGGCGCTGAAGGCGGCGGGCTGAGGGCGAAAATGCAGGGGCGTCGGGGAGTGTTCCCGGCGCCCTTAGAGTGCGGTTCCCAGGCCCTGGACGCGGGTGTCCTCGCCCATTTCCGCCAGCGCCTGGGCAAGGCCCATCTGGGCATGGCCGTGGATGCGGTGCTGGGCGGCCAGGATGGGAATCTGCAGCGTCTCGCCGGCATAGGACCGGCGGCAGGTTTCGGCGCTGGACGAGTTCATCGCCCGGCATGGCAGCGGGCGGGCGCCGTGGACCAGGCAGCGGCCGGCATCGTCCAGCAGGGCGCAGCGCAGGCGGGCACCCCACCATCCGGCCTGATCCAGGCCCTTGCCGCGCTCGGCAATGTCGGCGATGCGGGCGCGGGTTTCGGTGCGCGCCGGCTCGGGCAGGGCGTCCACCGCCGCGCGCAGCAGCGCCAGTTCGGCCGAGGTGATGCCCACCATCTGATGGCAGCAGTGATAGCAGCCGGCGCCGCACTGAATGGCGGCCATTTGCGGCTGCAGGCCGATGGTCTTGATGACGTGGGCCAGGAATGCTTCGGCGGCGTCGATGGCGGCGCGCGCCGCCGCCGCCGGGCCTTTGCCCCGCTTCAAGGCATCCACCGCCACGGCCTTGGCCTTGGCCTGGATATCGGAATAGCGGGGCGGCGCCATCACTCGGGATCGGCGGCCAGGCTGTCGGTCGGCGGTTCCACCGGTTCCAGCGGCGCCAGCCGCAGCTTGCGGCCGTCGGTGCAGAAGCCCAGGCCCAGGCGGCCATGCTTCAGCGCCAGCGCGTCGGCGCCGAACAATTCGCGGCGCCAGCCATGCAGGGCGGGAATGTCGGCATTGTCGTCGGCGGCGATGGCTTCGATGTCGGCGACGTTGGCGACCAGCTTCTGCGCCACGCCGTGCTCGTCGCACTTCATCTTCAGCAGCACCTTCAACAGGTCCACCACCGGGCCGAGGCCGCGCGGCAGCTCGACCCGCTCGGGCGGCTTGGGGATCTGGTCTTCGGGCAGGCTCAGGCCGCGCTTGACCGCTTCCAGCAGGGCAACGCCCATCTTGCCCTCGACCAGCCCCTTGCCCAAGCCGCGGGTGCGGCCCAGCTCGGCGGTGTTGGTGGGGTGGTGGGCGGCGATTTCCATCAGGGTTTCGTCGCGCAGCATGCGCTGGCGGGGAATGTCGCGCTCTTGCGCCTCACGCTCGCGCCACGCCGCCAGTTCCTTCAGCACGGCCAGGAATTTGGGGCTGCTGGAACGCGGCTTGAGGCGGCGCCAGGCGTCCTCGGGCAGGGTGCGGTAGGTGCCGGGAGTGCTCAGCTCGGCCATTTCCTCGCTCAGCCATTCCAGCCGGCCGTTCTTTTCCAGCTTGCGCAGCAGCTTTTCATAGGCGACGCGCAGATGGGTGACGTCGGCCAGGGCGTACTGGATCTGCTTTTCGGTCAGCGGGCGCAGCGACCAGTCGGTGAAGCGCATGGACTTGTCGATGCGCGCCTTGGCAAGCTGGCTTGCCAGCGTCTCGTACCCCACCGAATCGCCGAAGCCGCACACCATGGCGGCGACCTGGGTGTCGAACAGCGGCGTGGGCACGGCGCCCGACAGGTGCAGGAAAATCTCGACATCCTGGCGCGCGGCGTGGAAGACCTTCAGCACCTTGGGGTTGGCCAGCAATTCGAAAAGCGGGGCCAGATCCATGCCGGGGGCCAGCGGATCGATGGCGCGCGCCTCGTCGGGGCCGGCGACCTGAACCAGACACAGCTGCGGGAAGTAGGTCTTCTCCCGCATGAACTCGGTGTCCACGGTGATGTAGGGGGCGGAGGACAGTCGCGCGCAGAACGCGGCCAGTTCCTGTGAGTCGGCGATCATCGGCATGGGCAAGAGTGATACACCCAAGCGGAAGCCTGGGCAAGTACGGGGGAGGGGGAGGGCGGCGGCGGATCGCCGGGCCTACATCGTTCGGCGAACATGCGCCTAAGGTCGCGTGGATTTTAGCGAATGCGCGCCAAAGGTCGCGCGGCCTTTTTAAAGAACGCGCGCCGAAGGTCGCGCGGGGCGCTGCCACCCTTGACGAATCCGCCCCCATGTGCCTTTTTCCCCTTTTTCGGATTTCAGCCCGTCAGCGGAGAACGGTTCCATGCACGCCTACCGTACCCACACCTGCGGCCAGCTTCGGATCGAGGATGCCGGCATCACCGCGCGCCTCTCCGGTTGGGTTCACCGCAAGCGCGATCATGGCAATCTGCTGTTCGTCGATCTGCGCGACCATTACGGCCTGACCCAGTGCGTGCTCGACATCTCCAGCGCGGTGTTCGCCACCCTGGAAAAGGCGCGGCCCGAAAGCGTGATCACCGTCACCGGCAAGGTGGTGAAGCGTTCGGCCGACACCGTCAATCCGCGCCTGGCCACCGGCGAGATCGAACTGCAGGTCGCCGAGATCGAGATTCAGTCCATCGCCGACGTGCTGCCCATCCAGGTGGCCGGCGATCAGGAATATCCCGAGGACATGCGCCTGAAGTACCGCTTCCTCGACCTGCGCCGCGAGGACGTGCACGCCAACATGATGCTGCGCTCGCAGGTGATTTCCTATCTGCGCAAGGCCATGCTGGACCAGGGCTTCACCGAGTTCCAGACCCCGATCCTGACCGCCAGCAGCCCCGAAGGCGCGCGCGACTATCTGGTGCCGGCCCGTCTGCATCCCGGCAAGTTCTATGCCCTGCCGCAGGCGCCCCAGCAGTTCAAGCAGTTGCTGATGGTGGCCGGCTTCGACAAGTACTTCCAGATCGCGCCGTGCTTCCGTGACGAAGCCGGCCGCGCCGACCGCTCGCCGGGCGAGTTCTATCAGCTCGATTTCGAGATGAGCTACGTCACCCAGGACGACGTGTTCGCCGCCATCGAGCCGGTGCTGGAAGGCGTGTTCAAGGAATTCGGCAAGGGCCGCGCCGTCACCCCGGCGCCGTTCCCGCGCATCGCCTATGCCGACGCCATGCTGAAGTACGGTTCGGACAAGCCCGATCTGCGCAATCCGATCATCATCGCCGACGTGACCGAGCCGTTCCGTGGCTCGGGCTTCGGGCTGTTCGCCAAGCTGGTGGACAAGGGCGCGGTGGTGCGCGCCATCCCGGCGCCGAGTGCCGCCAACCAGCCGCGTTCGTGGTTCGACAAGCTGAACGAATGGGCGCGTGAGAACGGCGCCGGCGGCTTGGGCTACATCCAGTTCGCAGCCGACGGTCCCAAGGGCCCCATCGCCAAGAACCTGGAGCCCGAGCGCATCGCCGCCATCAAGGCCGCCGCCAACCTGTCTGACGGCGACGCCGTGTTCTTCGCCTGCGACAAGGAACTGCCGGCCGCCAAGTTCGCCGGCCTGGTCCGCACCAAGGTCGGCAACGATCTGGACCTGCTGGAAAAGGACGTGTTCAAGTTCTGCTGGACCGTGGATTTCCCCATGTTCGAGCTGAACGAGGAAACCGGCCAGATCGACTTCAGCCACAATCCGTTCTCGATGCCCCAGGGCGGCATGGAGGCGCTGGAGACCCAGGACCCGCTGACCATCAACGCCTATCAGTACGACATCATCTGCAACGGCGTCGAACTGTCGTCGGGCGCCATCCGTAACCACCGCGCCGACATCATGATCAAGGCCTTCGGCATCGCCGGCTATGGCCCCGAGGTGGTCGAGGAAAAGTTCGGCGGCATGCTGAACGCCTTCCGCTACGGCGCCCCGCCGCACGGCGGTTCGGCCCCGGGCGTGGACCGCATCGTCATGCTGCTGGCCGACCAGCCCAACATCCGCGAGGTCATCCTGTTCCCCATGAACCAGCAGGCCCAGGACCTGCTGATGGGCGCTCCGGCCGAGGTGGACGCCTCGCGCTGGAAGGAACTGCACATCAAGCCGGACCTGCCCAAGCCGAAAAAGGAAGGCTGAGGCGGTTCGCCGTATGCTTGGGAAAAAGGGGCCTCCGGGTCCCTTTTTTCGTTTCTGGCGCTCCTGCCGTTCCGCCTCTCCCGACCGGGGTAGCCCGGATGCATCCCGCCGCTTGGGTGGGGATGGGCTTAGACTGCCCCTCCACATCGACGGAGGGTGCCATGTATGCAATCAGGATGTTGGCGGTGGTCGGGCTGCTGCTTGGCTGCGCTCCGGCGGCAATGGTGTCGGATCACCCGGTGGAAGTCGTCGGGCCGGAAAACCACGCCTTGGTGCTGGATGGTCTGTCCTGACGGTGGGGACGGGACTTGTGCATGTATCGCCCTCGGCCTACCTTTCAACGGGCAGGACAAATGAAAGAGGCCGAGCGGTGACGCTTTTCGCATCTCCGCGCGAATTGGGGTGGCGGCCGGTGCCCGCCTGGGCGGTGCCGGGGCGGTTCTGGCTGGCCTGGCCCGGCGGCCGTGGCGACCGCGAGCGCGACGAAACCGCCCGCGAGGATTGTCTGGGGCTGGCGGAATTGTTGTCCGACTTCGCCCCGGTGTCCCTGATCTGCTCCAGCCGCGAGGCCGCCGAGGTGGCGTTGCGGACGCCGCCCAACGTGGCGGCGTTGGCGGCCGAGCATGACGGAACCGCCTTGCGTGTCCATGCCCCCCTGTGGCTGATGGATCGCGACGGACGCGTGGCCGGCGCGGTTCCGTTTTCGCCGTTCAGCCGCGAACTGGCCGAGCGGGCGGGCGTGGC
>DATGXU010000266.1:0-16318 GCA_035298685.1 Magnetospirillum sp.
GCCGACAATCTGCTGGCCACCTTCAGCGCCCTGCTGGCCATCAGCAACGCCGAGTCCGGCCAGCGCCTGCACAGCTTCGAGCCGCTGGACCCCGGCCAGATCGCCCGCGACGTGGTGGAATTATACGAACCATTGGCCGAGGAAAAGGGCGTGGGCATCGCCTGCCACGCCGATCCCAACCTGTCGCTGGACGGCGACCGCCACCTGATGTTCCAGGCGCTGGCCAATCTGGTGGACAACGCGGTGAAGTACACCCCCACGGGCGGAAGCGTGGCGGTAACCGCGGCCGCCACCCCGGCGGGCATGGAAATCGCCGTCGCCGATTCGGGCCCCGGCATCCCCGCCGAAGCGCGCGAGCGGGTGCTGGACCGCTTCGTTCGGTTGGATGCCACCCGCTCGACGCCCGGCAACGGGCTGGGCCTGTCGCTGGTCAAGGCCGTCGCCCGCCTGCACGGCGCCACCCTGAGCCTGGGCGACAACGCGCCGGGGTTGCGGGTCAACCTGCTGTTCGCCAAGCCCACCGGCAAGGCAGAACGCACCGCAAACCCCTAAACCGGCGGCAGATCGGCCCGCTTGCCCTGGGCGCGGCGGCGGCGGCGGGGGTATTGGATTTCCTCGTCCTGGTCGGTCAGGCCGGGAAACGAGCCCTGGTTCTCCACCGCCTCCAGTGGTTCCACCGGTTCGGGGTGGTCCACCTCTTCGCGTTCCGCCGCCGGGTTGGGCTCGGTGGCCAGACCGGGCGCGGTTTCGATCGCCAGTTCACTGCGTGCCATCTGCCAATGGTCGTCGGCCCGGCCATCGGGACAGCCCTCGCGTTCCCAGATGCGGTGGGCGCGGGCACGGATCATGTCGTCGGTCAGGGCGGGCGGAGTGGACCTGGGCATGGCTGTCGTCCTTTTCGCTGCGTGCCTGTGGCATATGGGCGACCGTCCGAACGCCGCCAGCCTATGCTTATGGGTTGCCGACCACGGCGGCTCGGGCAAGAATGGATGGAATAGTCGGCGGTGGCGGGATGAACGGAATGGGGGAAGCTCCGCAGCGGCACGACCCCGATGACGCGGCCGGCGGCGACGCTTGCGACCGTGCCGTCAGCCGTGTCCTGGTGGTCGAGGACGAGGTGATCGCCCTGGAGTGCATCACGGATTTCCTGCGGGGCCGCGGGGTGGACGTGCTTGCCGCCGACACGCCCGCGCAGGCTTTGAAGCTGGCCGCCGACCACGACATCGCCCTGGTGGTCAGCGACGTCCGGCTGCCGGGAATGTCGGGGCCGGAATTGTTGCTGCGCCTGCGCCGGGGCCGCCCCGATCTGCCGGCCATATTGGTGACGGGCGGCGAGGTTGCGCCCGGCCATCTGCCCCCCGACACCCTTGTGCTGATGAAACCGCTGTCGCTGGCCGAGCTGGCCGGCCATATCGACCGCCTGCTGCCCCACGGAGAGCCCACATGTCCGGCATGACCACCGAATGCCCGCAGCCGCATGCCGAAGCGGACGACGCCACGCCGCCGCGCCGCCACCGCGACCGACTCTGGCGGTTGGGCGAACTGGCCGCGTCCATATCGCACGACGTCAGCCAGCCGCTGAACGTCATGCGTCTGACCGCCGAGTCCACCTTGGAGATGCTGTCGGACGACAATTTCGATCCCGAATGGGTGCGCAAGACCCTGCGCACGGTGGTCGCCCAGACCATGAGGACGCGCGAGATCATCGACGGGCTGACGGCGGTGACCCGCCGCCCCATGGCGCCGCCCGCACGGCTGTCGGCGGTGGAAGTGGTCCGGGTGGCGCTGAGCGGCTGCCTGACGCTGTTCAAGCGCCACCGGGTACGGCTGCGCTGGCATGCCGATCTGGCCTCGCCCCCTGTCACCGGTCACGCCCACCGGCTGGAAGCCGCCGTCCGCCATCTGCTGATCAACGCCTGCGAGGCCATCTCCACCCGGCGCCTGGACCAGGATGCCGACCAGATGCGGCAAACGGGAAACATCGAGGTGGAATGCCGCCCCGAGGGCTCGGGCCTGGCCATTTCCGTCAGCGACGACGGCTGCGGCTTTCCCCCCGCCTTGCACGCCGCCCTGGCCGGGGGTGAGCCCGCGCCGTCCGGACTGGGCAAGGGGTGCGGCCTGGGGCTGACGGTCATCCTTGGCGTGGCCGAGGAAATGGGCGGCCGGCTGTCCATCGACGGCACCCCGTCGGGAACCCGCATCACGTTGCACCTGCCCGCCGCCGAGCGATCTCTGCTGCTGACCGGTGCGTCGCCGGCCGAGCTCGCATCGCCCTTGGCCGCGCTCGGCTGGAGCGTTCACGTCGCCGGGAACGACGACAGCGCCCTGTGCTGGCTGCAGGAAAACGGCGCCGACGCCGTGCTGGCCGACGGAGGCGACCTGCGTCTGCTCCGCACCCTGCACCATCACGCCCCATCGGTACCGATCGTCGCGGTCACCGATGGCACGGACGACCTGCGGCTGCCGGCCATAGAGGCCGGCGCGACCCTTGTGCTGTCCACGCCCGTGGGAGTTGCGGATTTGGCCGACGAACTGCGTGAGCTGTTGTCATACCAATTCTAGAGTGTAATAAGCATATACGGATGAGGTAATCTATCTCTTGAAACCCTGTGCCAAAGAACGGTAGGTAGGAGGGGTTTTGGGGGAGTGCAGAATGCGCATCATCCTTGCCGATGATCATGTGATGATTAGAGAGGGCCTGCGGCCGTTCGTGGAACGGGTGGCTGCCGGGGCCGAGGTGCTGGAGGCCGGCAGCTTCCCCGAAGTGGTCGAGTTGCTGAAGGGACCAAAGGTTGATCTGGTCATCCTTGATCTCAAAATGCCGGGCATGAACGGCTATCAGGGCCTGGTGACCTTGCGGCGGGATTTCCCGACCACCCGGTGCGTCATGCTGTCGGCCTTGGCCGACCGCGAGCACGTGCTGGAGGCCATCCGGCTGGGTGCCGAAGGATTCATTCCGAAGTATCTGTCGGGGGCCGCCATGGTTTCGGCCCTGCAGCTGGTCTTGTCGGGCGAACGGTTCATTCCGGCCATGCTGGTGGACAACGGCTCCGTCTCCACCCGCATGATAGACAACAGCGCCAGCGAGCTGATCGGCCGGCTGACTCCGCGCGAACGCGATATTCTGAGATTGTTGCGCGAAGGACATCCCAACAAGGTGATCGCCAATCGCCTGGATGTCAGCGAAGTGACGGTGAAGTCGCACCTTGGCAACGTCTTCCGGAAGCTTGGCGTGCAGAATCGACTGCAGGCCATGAAGCTGCTGGTGGACAGCGAGCCCTTTTGAACTACCTCACATATACTTTTCGGCATCTTTCGGGCACCTTCCTTCGGTGACATACTGCCCCTCAGGAAGCTAGGGGGGGCATTCTCATGGACAAGCGTGCCGGCGAAAGCGGTGCGGACGGTGTCTGCCGTCGCCAATCGCCACGTCCGCTTGGCATTTTTTCGGCTGTCCTGTGGCCTTGGGTGCTGGCCGGCATCACCGTGATGCTGGCCATGGCGGTCGTTGCGCTGGAATGCCAGCGCCTGGGCGGCTCGCCGTTTGGCGGGCTGGCCGCCGAGACGCCGCCCTGGTGGCAATCCCCCATCGTCCTTGCCACCCTGGTTGCCGGCATGATCGCCACCGCCACCCTGGTGGTGCTGGGGCACAACCACGCCGCGGCCGCGTCGACGATGGCAGCGTCGTTGGGGGACGAGGACGCCCGTTCGCCATGGCGCCAGTTGACCGCGCAGGGCCTGGCCGACGGCTTCGCCCTTTGGGACGGCCGCGACTATCTGCTGCAGCATTCCGGCTTTTTCGATCATTACCTCGCCAATCTCAGCGACTGGCGCAACCCCAGCACCCGGCAACTGGCCGCCGCCCTGGTGGATCGCGGCGCCACGCTGCCCGCCCCGGCGGAAGAGCGTGCCCAGGCCATCGAACGCCTGACCGAGTCCCTGACCGACACGCAGACCCTGCACGAACTGCAATTGGCCGACGGCCAGACCTTCCTGGTGCGCTCGATCCGCCTGGACGACATGCGGCGGGCCACCCTGTTCACCAACGTCACCCGCATGCGCCACCCCCATGACGGGCAGGTCAGCTACAAAGGCTTCCGCCAGCTGTTCGAACAATCGCCGTCGCCCAAGCTGTTGCTGGATGCGCTGTCGCGGCCGCTGGCGGTCAACCGGGCTTTCGTCGCCCTGCTGGGATATTCGATGGATGTCCTGGCCGGGCTGAGCTGGCAGGACCTCCTGCACCCGGACGAGCCGGCGGACACGCCGGAATGGGCGGCGGGACCCCACCGCCTGCTGACCGCCGCCGGAACGTCGGTGCGCGTGGTCATCGGCGCCCAGCAATTGCCCGACGATGCGTCAATGGCGCCGGGCCGGGTGTTGATTACCCTTGAGGACGTCACCGCCCGCTGGGAGGCGGACGAGCGTCAACGCCTGCAGACCGCCCTATTGGAGCGGATGGGTCAGGCGGTGTTGGGGGTGGATCGCTCGGGTCGCGTAGCGTATGGCAATGCGGCGGCGCGGACACTGTTCCAGTGGAGCCACAGCGTGCTGCCGGGAACGCCGATCGACCGCTTGCTGGGGCCGACCATCCGGGGCGCCATCGACGAAGGGGCCGCCGAGCTGGAAACCGAAGGCGTCACCTGGGGCGGCACCGCCTTTCCCGCCCTGGTCAGCATCGCGCGCACCGGCGAATCCTCTCCCCTGCCCGGCGGCGCGGTGTTGGTGGTGGCGGATTTGACGCCCCGCCGCGCGCTCGACCTGCAGCTGATGCATTCGGCCCGCCTTGCCACGCTGGGCGAGATGGCCGCCAGCATCGCCCACGAATTCAATCAGTGTCTGCACGTGATCCGGCTGGCGTCGGAAGCGGCCCGGCTGGACATCGCCGACGGCCGCATCGAGCCGCGGCAGTTGACGCAACGCGCCGACAACATCCTGACCCAGGTGGATCGCCTGACCGAGATGGTTACCCACATGCGGTCGATCAGCCGCAGGGAAAGCCAGGAAAAACGGCCCTTCCATCCCCAGGCCGCAGTGGATTCCGCTTTGCGCATGGTGGAACCGCTGCTGAAGATGGACGGCATCCGCGTGGTGCGCCAGGGGCGGCTGGACGGATTGATGGCGCTGGGCCACCAGGTCCGCCTGGAACAGGTGCTGCTGAACCTGCTGAACAATGGCGGCGACGCCATTCGCGAGCGTTTTCGCAACAGCGGCGACACCGGCGGCACCATCACCATCACCTGCACCGCCGACGATTCCCGCCTGCGCATCGCCGTGCGCGACGACGGCACCGGCATCGCCAACGTGATCGGCGACCATATCTTCGAACCCTTCGTGACCACCAAGGACGGCGGCAAGGGCCTGGGCCTGGGGCTTTCCATCAGCCGGGGCATCTGCACCGAAATGGGCGGCAGCCTGAGCTTCGGCAACGTCGAGGGCGGGGCGGAATTCGTTATCGAATTGCCGGTCGCCGATGTTGCCGACGCCATCGACGTGTTGCCGCTTCCCGCCACGTCCGCCGAGTGGGAAAACAGCGACGACAGCGACGACAGCGACGAAGACCCCGGCGACGACCGCCGCGTGCTGCTGGTGGACGACGAAGCCCTGTCGGTGATGATGGTTTCGGAATTCCTGCACCGTCAGGGCTACCACGTGGACACCGCCTATGACGGGCAAGAGGCGTACGAGCTTTGCCTGCGCCATGTCTATTATGTGGTCATCACCGACATCCGCATGCCGCGCATGAACGGCCGCGAACTGATCGCCAAGCTCGAGGAATTGCAGCCTGGCACGCCGGTGATCGTTGTGACCGGCCACCTGAAGGAAGAAAATGCCGCCGATCTGGGCGCCAATGTGGTCGCCTTGTTGGCCAAGCCGTTTCAGTTGCAGCAATTGCGCGAGCAGTTGCTGCAATTGGACCGGACCGACGACCAAGAAAAAAACGGAGTCTGACACCATGCGCATTCTGCTTGCCGATGACCACGCCATGGTGCGCGACGGATTGGTGCCCTTTTTGGAACGCTTGCAGCCCGACACCGCCGTGATCGAGGCCGGCAACTTTCCCGAGGCACAGGCGGCGGCCCGCGCCAACCCCGATCTGGGTCTGGCGATCCTCGATCTCTACATGCCGGGGATGGAGGGCCTGAACGGATTGGCCGCGCTGCGGCGCGAGTTCCCCAACCTTCCCATCGTCATCCTGTCGGGTTCCACCCGGCCGGAAGACGCGTTGCAGGCCATCGAGCACGGTGCCTGCGGCTTCGTCCCCAAAACCATGCGCGGCGAGACCATTTTGGGCGTGCTGCGGCTGGTGCTGTCGGGCGAAAAATACATCCCGCCCTTCCTGTTCGACTATCGCGAACCCGCCACGCCCCAGCCCGTGCAGCCGGTCAGCGCCGGTTCGCCGCTGGCGCAACTGACCCCGCGTGAGCGCGACATTCTTGAAATGATCGTGGACGGCGCCCCCAACAAGGTGATCGCCCGCCAGCTCAATCTTCAGGAAGTGACGGTCAAGGCCCACCTGCGCAACATGTTCCGCAAGCTGTCGGTGGCCAATCGCACGGAAGCGGCGCGGGTGGCGTTGCTGGCCGGCATATCGGGCCGCAAGGCGATGCAGACCAGCTGATCCGAATATGCCCCCTCACAACGGGCACACAGTGCCAGAATGACTGTCTTCCTTTGTTTTTTACACAGAGGCACAGAGGTGCTGTACCAGGCGGCTCCATGAGTGCCTTCCTCTCTGTGTCTCTGTGGTCATTCACATTGCGTCCCAACGGCACCACATTGGCCGAGAACGCTTATACCGCCCGGCCGATGAACTGATCCGTTGGCTCAGTTCATGCCGAGACGGTGGGGCTCAGGCGCCGCTCGGGCTTGCCGGTCGGCCACGGCCGTCTACGACGTCACGGGCACTTCGCGCAGCGGGAAGCTGATTTCCACCTCGATGCCATTGCCGCGGTGAAGGGCGATGGAGCCGTGCAACTGGCGGACCAGGGCGCCGACCATGCGCAGGCCAAGGGCGGCGCTGTTGCTCTCGAAATCCAGCACGCGATCGGGACGGCCGCCATCGTCGGCCACCCGCAACACGCCGTCGCCCGAGGGCAGCACGGAAAGGTCCACCCGCAAGCGGCCGCCGCCCTCGCCGAAGCCGTGCTTGAGCGCCTCGACCACCAATTCGTGGACGATCAACGCCAACGGCTCGGCCTTGCCCACCGCCAAAGCCATGGCGTCGCCGCCCACGTTCAGCACCACCCGGTCTTCGCGCAGGCTGTGCATGCGGAACAGCTCGGAACACAGCGTGCGGACATACAGGGCGAAATCGACCGAGGCCAGGTTTTCCTGCTTGTAGATCAGCTCGTGCACCTTGGCGAGCGACAGGATACGGCCGCAGGCCTCGTCGAAATGCTGGCGCAATTCCGGGTCGGCCATACGCCAGCCCTGCATCTGCAGGATCGAGGAAACGATCTGCAGGTTGTTCTTCACCCGGTGGTGAACTTCCTGGGTCAACACCCGGTTGTCCTCGAGCGACGCCTTGAGGTCCTCCTCGAGCGCCTTGTGCGCGGTGATGTCGCGAATCACCACCACGGCCGCGTTGGGGCGCACACCGCCGCCCACCGGCGAGGTCTGCAGTTCAAGGCACAGACGACCGCCATGCCAGTTCAGACAGATTTCCCGGGTGCGGGCGTCGCCGTCGGCGAGAACATCCAGCACCAGTTCCTCGATCGCCACCATCAGGCTTTCGGGCAGGCCCGCCTCGCGCCAGGTGCGGCCAACCAGTTCCTGCGAGCCCCGATCCAGGAAAAGCTGGGCGGCGCGACTGGCAAAGCGGAACCGTCCTTCGGCATCGAACATCACCACCGGGTCCAAGGTGGCGTCGAGAACCGCGTCCAGCGTCTGCGCATGCATGGCCACTTCGCCCGACAGCGTGCGTTCGCGCGCCAGCGCGCCGAAAATCAGCGATTGCGGGCGACGCAAACCGCTGTCCACCACCGCTTTCAGGAACGCCCACGATCCGACGATCTTGAAGGTATGGCCCACCAGATGCGCCAGACCAAAAACGTCGATGTAGAACGCGAACGACAGCTCGGTCAGCAACCTGCAGACGATGCTGAGCAGCAGCAGCGAATAGATCTGGGGATCGTAGTCGGCGGCGCGGCGGCGCACGCGAACCAGCACGCCGACCAGAATCGCCACCAGCACGAACTCGGCGCCCATCTTGAACGGGGTGACCCCCACGCCGGGGACGAAGGCGGCAGGCCACAGATCGGCGAAAATGGTGCCCACCACCAGCACCCAGGCCGCCATCAGGGCGGCCACCAGCTGGCGGTCGCCGTAACGGCGCTGGGGCGACCACACCGCGATCAGAAAGCAAATGGCCTCGAACGCCCGGCCGGCCAGCCAGAATTCGGTGGGAAGGTTGCCGCCCCTGGCGTCGAGAACACCGACGCCTTTGTACGACACCGTATGCAGGATATCGAGGCCGCCGACGAAAAACTGGCTGACGCCCAGCAGCAACAGGTAGTTGCGGCCGACCCAGTCGCGCGAGTACCACGCCACCACGGCGGCGGCGAACGCCACGACCACGGCGAAGGTTTCAGCAATGGTGTGAAACAACAGGAAATTGCCGGCCCACAGTGCGCACAGGATCACCCCCAGCAGGCCGAAGCCCGCTACGGCACCCGCTCCCAACACGGGGCGCCTCGCAGTTCCCATGGACAACTGGCCTCCGTCCAACCGCTCCTCCGCACAGGACGTTCCCTGCGCCAAAGGTTCAATCCCCGGCGGCAAAGGTACTTACTGGTAATATCAGGCTGCGAGTCCGGTTACGAGCCCACCCGAGGAACTAACGCCTCGTCCGAAGGGACTACTCTATCAAGCCGCGGCGGATGGCGTAGGTCGCCAACTCCGCGGAATTGTGCAGATCCAGCTTCTGCATGATCTTGGTGCGGTGGGTCTCGACCGTTTTAATGGCGATTGAAAGAGTGTCGGCGATTTCGCGGTTTTTGAGCCCTTGGGCGATCAGCCGCAATACTTCGCGCTCGCGGGCGGTCAGCGACACCGCCACGGTTTCGGCGCCGTCGAGGAACTCGCGCACTTGCGCCTCGCTCAGCCCCGGCCCCAAATAGACCTTGCCCGAGCGCACCGAACCGATGGCGGCCATCAATTCGTCGTGGCCCAGCTTCTTCAACGCATAGCCGTCGGCACCCGCGGCCAGCGCCTCGGCCACGCGGCGTTCGCAATTGGCCACCGTCAGGATCAGCACGCGGATTTGCGGCGCGATGCGCTTGATGCGTCGGGTCGCCTCGACCCCATCCAACACCGGCATGGACAGGTCCATCAGCACGATGTCGGGTTTGAGCGCGCGGGCCATCTCGACGGCGGCATTGCCGTCCTCGGCCTCGCCGACGATCTCGACATCTTCCACTTTCAACAGGGCGGCCAGACCCTGGCGCACGAGTTGTTGATCCTCGGCGATCAGGATTCGAAGCGACACGGGCACGTCCTCCTATGAAAGCGCAGCCGATACCAGAGGGGGCCACAAACATGCCTCATATTCTCGGAAAAATCGAGAGCCCCCTGTGCATCAATGTGCCCCGATCTTGCTCGTGGGCGGAAAATGCGCAATCAATGATCATTGATCTCGTCTGCGGAGTTTTTGGGCAATGCGCATTGCCGTCGCCAGTTCCGATTTCACCAAAGTCGCCGGCCATGCCGGGCGCGCCCGTAAATGGCTGATCTTCACCGTGGCCGAGGATGGCGCCGTCGCCGCCCCCGAGCGGCTTGAACTGGCTGCCGACAACGTCTTTCATTATGCCGAGGATGGGCGCCCGCATCCGCTGGACGGCGTCGACGCGGTGATCGCCCAGTCCGCCGGCGAGGGCTTTCTTCGCAACATGGAAAAGCGCGGCATCCGGCCGGTGCTGACCGCCGAGGACGACCCGCGCAAGGCGGTGGCTGACCTGCTTGCCGAAACGCTGACACCGCCCAAGGCACGCCCCATCGGCGCGCTGATCTGCAAGACCATCGACCTGTTCAGCAAGCACAAGTGAGCGATTGCCAATGAAAAACCCCGGCACGGGCGACGCGCCGGGGTTTCCATTTGCCGTCGCCGGCGAATATCAGCCGTGAAGGGCCTTGTACTTGGCCATCAGGGCGTCCTGGGATTCGGCCACGCCGGCAACGATGCAATCGGCCGGGCAGACCATCTGACACTGGGGGGTGTCCTCGGCGCCGACGCACTCGGTGCAACGGTCGGCATCGATCACATAGATCACGTCCCCGGCCGTGATGGCGGTGTTCGGACAGACCGAGACGCAGGCGTCGCAGCTGGTGCAGTCGTCGTTGATCTTCAGCGACATGGCTTTACCTCTCTAGAATTCCCCCATCGGGGCACCCGGATGGTGCTCCAATCGAACTGCGTATATCCCCCGCGAGCACACGTTGACAATGACAATTCATCATCGTGTGAAATACCCCGTTTCGCCCAAATCGACCTGTCCTCAATTCGCGCGTGCGCCTGCCCGAATGGACGGGTATGATCCCCCTACTCCGGTGTTGGGCTTGAATATTCGCCCATGCCGGCCCGGGCCTGCGACAGACGAAGAAATCGCGGCGCTCGCCCGCTCGAGAGAGGTCAACCTATGGCTGGGCTCGTCCGACGCGGGCCTTCGGGGGTAGAGGACATGACCAAAAGTTCGGGTGCTACGAATTCCGTTTCCATTGCCATGTGCGGCAGCGGCGGCGCGGGGGTGATGACCGCCGCCAACATGCTGCTGGATGCCGCGGCGGACGCAGGTTATTTCGCGTTGTTCGGGCGGTCGTCCGGCCCGCAGATCCGCGGCGGCGAGGCGGCCGCGCTGGTTCGGCTGAGTTCCGAACCGGTGAGTTCGGTGGACGACACCACCGAGATATTGCTGGCGATCGACTGGCAGAACGTTCACCGCTTCGCCGCCGAGCTGCCGCTTGACGCCCATAGCGTCATCATCACCGACCCGACTCAGGGTGACGTTCCCGAGGTGATGGCCAAATCGGGGGCTCGCATCGTCGAACTGCCCATGAAGGATCTGGCCAAGGAAATTCCCGGCGGCCGTCCCAACATGATCGCGCTGGGCGCCGTCTGTCATCTGATCGGCCTGCCGGTGGACATCGTCACCGAGGTTCTGGGCAAATCGCTGAAGAAAAAGCGCGCCGACGCCTACGAAGCGTCGGTGGCGGCGGTGAAGAAGGGCGCCGAGGCGGCGCTGACCATGGGCCAGACCAAGCGTCTGCCCGCCATCGCCGGTGACAAGCCCAAGCGGTGGACCATCACCGGCAACCAGGCCGCGGGCTTAGGCGCCGTGCGCGGCGGCATCACCTTCTGCGCCGCCTATCCCATCACCCCGGCCACCGAAATCCTGGAATGGCTGACCGGGGCGCTGCCCAAGATCGGCGGCACCTTCGTGCAGGCCGAGGACGAGCTGGCCTCCGTCAACATGTGCATCGGCGCCTCGTATGGCGGCGCGCCGTCGCTGACCGCCACCTCCGGCCCCGGTCTGGCGCTGATGATCGAGGCCCTGGGCATGTCCACCGCCTCGGAAACCCCGGTGGTGGTGGTGGACGTCCAGCGCGGCGGCCCCAGCACCGGCATCCCCACCAAGTCCGAGCAATCCGACCTGAACATCGCCATCTACGGCCTGCACGGCGACGCGCCCCATCTGGTGGTGGCGCCCAATTCCATCGGCGACTGTCTGTTCACCACCCAATGGGCGGTACATCTGGCGGAAAGCCTGCAGGCGCCGTGCATCGTGCTGTCGGAACAGTCGCTGGGCCAAAGCCGCGCCATCATTCCCGAGCCGGCCGACGTGGCCTTTGTCGGCAAGCGCCTGATCGCGCAAGCGCCGGCCGAGGGCGAGAAGTTCAAGCGATATGCGCTGACCAATACCGGCGTGTCGCCCATGCCGGTTCCCGGCACGCCCGGCTGCCAGTACACCGCCGACGGCCTGGAACACACCGAAACCGGCCTGCCGTCGTCGCAGTCCGGCGACCATTTCGCCCAGTTGGACAAGCGCCTGCGCAAGCTGACCGGGCATGAATACGGCGACCATTGGGCCACCATCGAGGGTGAGGGCGACATCGCCGTCATCACCTGGGGCTCGTGCACCGGCGCCGCCCGCGAGGCGGTGGAACGCGCCCGCGCCGACGGCGTGGCCGCCAAGCTGATCTCGCCGCGTCTGCTGTCTCCCTCCCGTCCCGACGCCATGGCCAAGGCCCTGGCCGGGGTCAAGAAGGTGCTGGTGGTGGAACTGTCGCACCTGGCCCAGTTCCATAAATACCTGCGCGCCGAATACGACCTGCCGCAAACCCAGGTTCTGCACCGCGCCGGCCCGCTGCCGATCCGTCCGCACGAGATCCATTCGCGCCTTCTTGCCATGGGGGGGAAGTAAGCCATGACCGAGTCCTGCGCTCTCAGCTACACCGCCAAGGATTACAAGTCCGAGGTCAAGCCGGTCTGGTGTCCGGGCTGCGGCGACTATGCCGTGCTGTCCTCCATCACCAAGGCCTTCGCCGATCTGGGGCTGGAACCCCACAAGACCGCCGTGGTTTCGGGCATCGGATGCTCGTCGCGCATTCCCGCCTACACCAATTGCTACGGCTTCCACACCATCCACGGCCGTTCGCTGGTGGTGGCGACCGGCCTGAAGCTGGCCCGCCCCGACCTGACCGTGCTGGTGGCCGGCGGCGACGGCGACGGCTTTTCCATCGGCGGCAACCACTTCCTGCATTCCTGCCGCCGCAACGTCGACATGACCTATGTGGTGATGGACAACCGCGTCTACGGCATGACCAAGGGCCAGCCGTCGCCCACCACCGAGGCCGATTGGGATGCGTCCGCCATGGCGCCGCCCGGCGGCACCGGCCTGGTGCCGTTCAACCCGCTGGCCATCGCCCTGTCGGCGGGGGCCAACTTCGTCGCCCGCGCCTTCGCCGGCGATCCCAACGGCACGGCTTCCATCATCGCGGAAGCCGTGCGCCATCCGGGCTTTTCGTTCGTGGCGGTGATGAGCCCGTGCGTCACCTTCCGCGAGGAACAGCGCGAGTGGAAGAACGTGGTGCGCCCGGCCCCGGGCCCCGCCGCCACCACCGCGGCGGAAGCGGCCGCACGGCTGATGACCGACGACGGCTTCAACATGGGCGTTCTTTATAAAGGCGACCGCCGGCCCTATCAGCCGGTCACCGGCACCGGCAAGACCGTGGCCGACCTGGACGCCGAGTTCGTTCTGTGACGGAAGCCTTCGGGCAAATCCGGACAGCCGCCGACCTGACCTCCATCGCCCGCGCCATGGAGGAACGGTCGGCCGAGCGTTACCGCGAACTGGCGGAAGCGTTCGAAATGGCCTGCAATTCCGAAACCGCCAAGGCGTTCAGCGCCTTGGCGGCCGAGGAAGACCGCCACGCCGCCGCTTTCCCGGCCACTGCCCCCAGCCGCCTGCATGCGGTGCACTGGCTGGACCAGGCGCCCGAGATCGCCGATCCCGACAGCGTGCATTACCTGATGCTGCCGTGGCACGCCTATGATCTGGCACTACGGGCCGAGGAACGCGCCCGCGACTTCTTCGCCGCCCTGGCTGTGGCGGCGGCCACCGCCGAAGTGCGCGCCCTGGCCCACCAGTTGGCCCAGCGTGAAGCGGCCCACATCGATCATATCCGCGCCCGCCGCGACGCCTGCCCCGAGCCCCATGCGGGCTGGTGGGAGGATCAGGACGGCCCCAACTGGGATGCGGATTAGGGCGCGGATGCGCCCTATTTCACGCCACGAAAGCGGAACAGCATATAGGCGATCGAGTCCTGCAACGCCTCGAGCGAGGCTTCCAGTACGTTGGTGTGCACGCCCACCGTGGTCCAGCGGTGGCCCTGGCCATCGGTGCTTTCGATAGTGACGCGGGTCTTGGCGCCGGTGCCGGCGGTGCTTTCGACGATGCGGACGCGGTAATCGGCCAGTTCCAACCCGGCCAGTTCCGGATAGGCCCCCATCAGCACCGCGCGCAGGGCGACGTCGAAGGCATGGACGGGGCCGTTGCCCTCACCCACCTGCATGAACTCGCGCCCGCCAACCTCGACCTTGACGGTGGCTTCGGACAGCGTCACCCAATCGCCCACGGCGTTGCGGCGGCGTTCGTCGATGACGCGATAGCGTTCCAGGGTGAAGTAATCGGGCACTTGGCCCAAGGCGCGGCGGACCAACAGTTCGAAGCTGGCGGCGGCGGTGTCGTAGGCATAGCCTTCGTGTTCCAGCCGCTTGATCAGATCCACCAGATCCGACACCTCGCGCGGGTCGAAATCCACCTGCATGGCCTCGACCACGCGCACCAGCGACTCGCGCTTCACCGTCTCGATGTCGATGCCCAGATCGGCCATGCGGGCGACGATGTTCGAGCGCCCGGCCTGATCGGACACCACGATCTGGCGCACATTGCCGACACGGGCCGGGTCGATGTGCTCGTAGCAGGCCGGGTCCTTGGCCACCGCCGACACATGCAGGCCGCCCTTATGGGCGAAGGCCGAGGCGCCCACATAGGGCTGGTTGCGGTTGGGCTTGCGGTCCAGCACCTCGTCGAGCGTGCGGCTGACCTCGACCAGACGGCGCAGGCCGTCTTCCGAGATGCCGGTCTCGAAGCCCATCTTCAGCATCAGGTTGGGGATGATGGAAATCAGGTTGGCGTTGCCGCAACGCTCGCCCAGGCCGTTGATGGTGCCCTGGACCTGCCGCACGCCGCCGCGCACCGCCGCCAGGGAATTGGCCACCGCCGAATCGGTGTCGTTGTGACAGTGCACGCCCAAGCGGTCGCCGGGAATGCCGGCGTCGATCACCTCGCGCACGATGCGTTCGACGTCGTGCGGCAGCGAACCGCCATTGGTGTCGCACAGCACCATCCAGCGCGCGCCGTTGTCCAGCGCCGCCCGCAACGCCGCCAGCGCATAATGCGGATTGGCCTTGTAGCCGTCGAAGAAATGTTCGGCATCCAGCATGACCTCGGACACCTTGGTGCAGGCATGGGCGACCGAATCGCCGATCATGCGCAGGTTTTCCTCGAGCTCGATGCCCAGCGCCACGGTGACCTGGAAGTCCCACGACTTGCCGACCATGGTCACCACCTGAACGGCGTCGTGCACCATCAGGGCGTTCAGCCCCGGATCGTTGCCGGCCGACCGCCCGGCCCGCCGGGTCATGCCGAAGGCCGCCAGCTTGGCGCGGGTCAGCGGCGGCGGATTGTTGAAGAACGCGTCGTCGGTAGGGTTCGCCCCCGGCCAGCCGCCCTCGATATAATCGAGCCCCAGGGAATCGAGCGCGCGGGCAATGCGCACCTTGTCGGCAGCGGAAAAATCCACGCCCTGGGTCTGCGCGCCGTCGCGCAGGGTGGTGTCGTACAGATAAACTCTGGAGCTATTTTCCATTGTTTTTCAACCAGTTACAGCCGCAGAAACGCGCTGTGTACAGTTTGTGTATCAGTCGGCTTCGCCGCAGATTGCACTTCCAAAACTTGTGCGTGCAGATCACGGGCGCGTTTCCGGCGCAGGGCCAACAACATATAGAATGCCTGCGCGCGAGCCAACCGAAACGCTCGCGACCACGTGGAACATAAAAAGAACCCGAACTTACATCATGTAAGCTCGCGCATTTACACATCGCAGTTAGGGATCAAACGCCTTCAAGGGCGTGGCAAATGCACTTTGCAGCACCGTGGGCACAAGCGTCTACGGACCTGATTTGAAAAGATAAATCGGCAGATTTTCCGAAAATCGGTCGCTAGCGTGTGGTTAATGGAAACACACGGAGAACGACCGATGTCCATCCTGACCAAGCTGAAGCTCGCCAACGCCTCCCGCAAGCCGGTCGAGGAGACCCCGGAGGAGCGCATGCGCAACCGCATGGTCGCGCACCTGACCGAGCAGTTGGAAATGGCGACCGCCCTTGCCGAAGGCCGCGCCGTAATTGCTCACCGGGTTGGCGAAATGGCTTGCGCCGGAAGCGTGGATATGAGTCAACCTATGCATGAAGCTGCCGACCCGCTATCGCCTGAGTGACGCCGAGAAGGATGCCCTGCTGCTGGAGCAGGCGGCACTGATCGAGCGCATGGCGGCCCGGATCGCCGCTCTTGAAGCGGCCATGGCCAAGCCGAAGAAGATCTCGTCCAACTCGCACCCCCCACCATCGCAGGATGGTCCTGGCCGGGCGAACCGGAAGCCGGACAAGGACCAGCCCAAGAAGCCGCGCCCTTCGCGGCCTGGGGTGTCCCGCCCGTTGGCGGACAATCCTGACAAGACCGAGCGCCGGACGGCCGATTGC